>CAYLIX010000017.1:0-14361 GCA_964383775.1 uncultured Planctomycetia bacterium | reverse complement strand
TGATGTGGCGCTCGGCAACATCTTTCCAGTCGAGTGAATCGGTCTCTATCAGGCCATTGAGCCGTATCTTGCTGTGCAATAGATCATCCCTTAGCAACTTCTCTATATCCTGCGCCATACTTGCAACATCGCCTTCTTTGGAGAGTAAGCCAGTCTCTTTATCCCGCACTATATCTCGCACACCTTCTACATTGTTTGAGACTACTGGCAGCCCAGCAGCCATTGCCTCTGTAATAACATTGCTATGCCCCTCTATCAGCGTCGGGAATACAAATATATCTGAGGCCTTATAAATCTCCACAAGCTCCCTGTCAGGAATAGTAAGTTCTTCTCCATTACGCACCTTTGACCGTATCTCTCTTGTAACAAGATAGTCACCTAGGCCTCTCTTTTGGGCCTCTAGCTTTATAGAATCATTCCCATGCCCGATTAAGAGCCAAACAAAATCATCTCTTATAGCTTTTAACCTCTCTATCATATCCGGTATACGATGGAGCCCCTTTTTTCTATGATTTCTGCCGACAGTTAATATGACACGCTTTGCAGTATCTATACCATATCGCCTCTTTACAGCGTCTTTATCTACTTTTATGCTAAAGAGCTTCTTATCAATGCCGTTTCTTATAGCAAAGATCTTATCCTCATCTATGCCCATCTCTTTGTAATGATTCGTGAAGCTCTTTACTATGGAGATATACCCATCAAACCTTGGATATGACTTGAGTATAAGATTTTCGTATGTAGCATTAAGTCGTCTGCCGTATTCTATTTCAGGGTAAGTCTGTATATCTTCGCCTGAGCACCTTAGAAGACAAGGGATATGATTCTTATTCAGAAAGTCTATGGCTGCTACTCCGAATGGATATCCCATAGTAACCTGCCATACATCAAAATTAAACCTTTTCTGGTATTCTGCCAGGGCTTTCTGAAAACTACTTTTAAACATGGATGTCGTCCTGGTGACTGGTTTAAACCACCAAGGCAATGGAAGGACTTCGTAATTCAATAAAGGCAGTTTACCCTTTCTCGGTGCGATCACCTTTACTGTATGCCCCTTCTTTGTCTGCTCCTTTGCAAGGTTGTGGACACAACTCTCTGCGCCACCTGCAAAAGGGAGAGGAAAGTGCGATATTAAGTGCGCTATCTTCAAATCTTTACCTTCTCCTCGTCATTCTCTGTGAGCCGCTGTTCATTTATCATCCTCTTAAAGGCACCCTCTCTCCTTATAAGCTCATCATAGGATCCCTTCTCTACTACCTTACCCTCATCAAAAACATATATATAATCAGCATTCTTTACAGTCGATAGCCTATGGGCTATCACAAGCATGGTCTTTTTGCCCTTAAAACGCCTCAGGCTGTCGTATATATGCCTCTCTGACTTACTATCCAGGGAGCTCGTTGCCTCATCCAGTATAAGGAGTTTCGTATCTTTATACAGCTCACGAGCTACAGTTATACGCTGCCTCTGGCCGCCTGATATATCCAGACCATTATCACCAAGGAATGTCTCTTCCTTGTTTGGTAACCCAGATACAAAATCGCTTATATATGACATCTCTATGACTTCCTGGAGCTTCTTATCATCTACCTTACTCTCCCATAAAGTAATATTATCCTTAATCGTTGCATTGAATATTATATCCTCCTGGGTCACATATCCTATACTCTCCCTAAGAGTCTTTAAGTTCAATTTACTGAGATCTTCACCTGCCAATGTTATCATGCCACTGGTGGGTTTTAGTATAGCGCTTACCATATTTGCTATGGTAGATTTGCCGGATCCGGAGAATCCGACTAAGGCCACCACAGATTTAGGCATGATATTCAAATTTACATTTTTCAATGCCTCTTTGCCATTTGGGAAGACCATGGTTACATCTTGAAATTTCAATTCCTTACCAAAGTCTGGCTCTCTACCATCAGGATTGAGCGTCTCTCTATTTTCAAAGAGCTCTTTTTCAAGCTTCTTAAATATTTCGATACTTCCGCGTGCTGCAAGAAACTTCCTGTAGCTGGACTGCGCATTTAGGATCTGCCTGGCAACCTGTATAAAGAGGAATGCCAGGAATACCACTTCACTTGGGCTTCGGCCAAGAATGGTCACCTGGTAAAAGAGGAGCGCTACCACCACAAATACGATCAGCGGTTCAAATGCATCCCTTGCAAGCGATTGCAAAAAGTATAACCTAAACCGCAGATTACCTACACTCTCATTATCCCTATTTATTATATCTCTTACCCTGGGCACAGAGAAGGTAGCCTTAAGGTATTTGATCTTACTAAGGACCTGTATAAGGATAGAATGAAACTTTCCCTGTGATGCAGTGAGCCCTACGCTCGCCATGTTGGTAAGCCTGTTTATCCTCTTCATAAAGATCGCTATGATGGGTGCAAGTAATATAACGGCCATCGTCACCCTAAAATTGACTGATAAAGATATGCCTATATAGATGAGCGCCAGTATGCCGTTACCCAGCATGCGTGAGAAGGTATTGAAGGCATCCACAACACACGCTATCTCGTGCGTAATGGCATTATTTATGTATCCTGTCTCCTTCTTTAAGGTATATAGATAATCCGCGTCAAATATACCCCGAAGCACCTTCCATCTTAAGGCTATGGCAAGACCTGCAGAGAGCCTGCCAAAATAACGCGCATAAGATATAAGAAATACTGAGCGCAGTATAAAGAATACCATTATGAGTATGAGCAGAATATTGAATGAAAAGCCTATCCTTAGGGCGTTGAATATTATCTTAAGTCCTTGCGATAGTTTGTCTTCTCCGAATCCATTCTGCAGTATAGGTAGAAATAGTGTTATTCCAAGCCCCTCTACAAAACCGACGACAAACATCAATGCGAGGAGGTTATAGACCTTTCTGCCTATCAATTGTCTGAAACGTATAAAGTATTCTATTAAGTATCTCATGCCTTTATCCTTTTTTTACTCTGCTTATGCCTCTCCACTATTTCATTTATACGGTCACAAAAATCATATCTTCCTGCTCCAAATAGATAGTACCTGTAATTTCTCTGGGCCTCCATGGCTATATTCTGTAGCTTCTTAGGATTAGCAAGAAGGTCTCCTACCTTGTCATGTAGATCTGAGAAGTCCCAATTACACTTTACATATGTCTCATTCTCTTTATATATGTTCGGCCATGTATCTACATGGTCCATATCAGGCTTTAATAGAAGCGCCCCACATATAATCGTCTCAAAATCCCTGTAAGTGATCTCGCCTAAACCAAACGGACTTATACTTATCCTGGTATCTTTTAGTTCCTTATAATAAGATATGTGATTTATAAAACTGGTGTCCACATTAAAAGTCTTGAGGTGGTTTTTGAGCATCTCCCTGTGGAATATGACAAAATTTCTCGGATGGCTGAAACCGAGGCGCGCAGCCAGATCAACATGCCTCTTGTTCCTGACCCTTGAAAACCTTGCGCTGTATTTCAGATTATAAAATGAATACCTTCTAAGGCGCGACGCTACGTTACCCTGCAGGCTGTAGCTATTTCCATAGAGGCCATGGTCATTAAGCCCTGGATTCCATGATACATGGATCTTATCCAGATACTGGCTATCGAGCGGTGATTCGCGCCCGGTCTCTACAGTATCGCTTATGTTGAACTTTTTGTGATAATAGTCTGAAAATATCCTGGAGCGGTAATAATTGTTAAAGTAGAGCTTCACATCCTTGAGTATCTGATTCTTATAATATCCATCCACATATGGTAGGACTTCAAATTGCGGCGTGCCCGTCGAGTCTGATGTATCGAACCAGAGCACAGTACCTGTCCTGCGCTTGGCGTCTTTTAAAAAGTTGTAGATATCAATTGGATTCTTCCACCAGTGTTTGAAAAATTTATTGTCTATAAAAACAACATCACCATCATAGAGCCCCTCTTTTATGGAATAGAATATCTTGACCTTGAGTCCTCTCTCTCTTAAGGCATTCCTATTAATAAAGAGTGGAAAGACAAAGCTGAATGAATTTGGGTTATTATCTATTGTAAGCACATGTATATTGATCATCTAAATATTGGCCCTCTCTGTTACATCGATCAATTCCTTTGCAAGCTTCATATATCTTTCATCTATAGAGTCTGCCGATGCATCCTGCGTTATCTTATTTGTCAAATTTTTTACGTCAAGTAATGCCGCCTGTTCTAACTTGTCTCTAAAATCCCGGATATTATTGATATCTGCAATATATCCATTTACATTATCTTCTATCCACTCTGTAGTAACTCCCTCTATCCGATTTGCTACTACAGGCAGGCCGCATGCAAGTGCTTCAAGTATCGGCGTTGCGCACGCCTCTACAGTGCTTGTAAGCGCATATATATCCGACGCCTTCATATATTCATCCGCATTCTTAATAAAATGTGGTATGAGCTTTACCCGATCTTGAAGGCCATACTCCTTTATCTTAGAATTGATCAGCTTAAGATACTCCTTATCCCTATCTCTATTGGGCCCTGTCTCAAGAAGCGGGCCAGCTATTACAAGCTTGTAGGGATCGGGTAGATCTTTAAGGATATCCACTAAAAATACCTGGTTCTTTAGCGGATATATCTTGGATATATTTATTATCACAATATCATTCCTGCCAAAGAGTCCAAGCCTCTCCCTATATAGCAATCTCTTATCTGCTTCCCGGAAGAATCTATTTGTATCGACAGGGTTTGGCCTGCACCATGCATCATCTGCATAACCTGAAGCACTGCACATCCAGGCTGCGCGCGGGGATATGCAGATCGCCTTTGAACGAGCTGGGAGTGCCTTTCCAAAGATCATACGTACTAGAGATGGTTCATAAAACCTAAATTCATCTGCCAGGTTGCAGAACTCCACCATGATCGGTTTATTTGTAAATCTGGCATACGTAAGCGCAGCAGCAGTCACGTAATTATTACCAAATATGTGTATAAGATCGAATCTCCTAGCATGCCGGATAAGGTATATCCATGTAGCGCTTGCCTCACAGATATAATTTATGCCATTCTTTAGCTTTCTTATCCATCTCTTTACTATCGGCTCACTTGTTGTCTCCTGGGTACTCTTTGCATTCCTGAATATCTTGGCCGCAATCCTGTGGACTTCTACTCCTTCATGTATATAAGAATCACAGCGGTTATATATAACTGACCCGCACAATACGCTATAAGATATGCTATATTTTTCTCTTAGGCGCTTATATGTATTGTGCGCTCTTAAGGCGGATCCGGCATATTCCGGAGGATATTTACTGCTTACTACCAGTATATTCATCTTTATTTAAGAACTCCTTAAGCGTAATGAGTGAAAGAATGAGGTTTGTATGATCTTCACTTCTATTGAGATGATTCTTAACACACCTTGTGACTGTATCCATATCTAAGAATGATAACTCATCAAGCTCGTTCCCCTTACAAAGCCTTAATGACAGGTCTTTTATCCTATCGTTACTGATTATAAGATCTGAATCTATGGGCCAGGACCTCTCCTTTGTAGTGGGCGGAGGCAGGGCACCTTTAAAGACCCTGTTTAAACGGGTCTCTTTGAGCACCTTATTTAATACTATCTTTGCACTCGTAAGCAAGGCAGGGTCCCCGAGATGAAGGTTTGTATTTGAATACCTTACCTTGAATATTGCCGGGTCAAGAATAGCTATTGCACGCAGGAATATATTGCCATTTAAGAGCATTGAAGGTTCGAGTGACCAGAAGAGGTCAAAGAGGTCATTATCAAAAGAGATTGTGCGTTCCTCCATAAATGCGCGTATGCTCTGTATATTGAGATATGTATAATGGCGGGATAGATTGTGAAAACAGCAGTAGTTCCACCACATATATGGGTCATCGGACAGATCCTTTGCCTCATCGATTATCTCCTTGATACTGTGATAGAGCGAGTCAACCGTGTTTTTCCTCGATCTGTAATTTGAAAGTAGCGGTGGATATATGCTCTTTAATTTATAGCTCATCGTATCTATAAATTCCTCGGTCACACTCTTATCATGTGCGCCTATGGGGATGAGGTTTCTCTTATAGGTGATCTTCTTCATGATGGGTGACATTGTATTGGGTAGATACTTACCCCTGAAGAGAAAATCAAACCCGTATCCATGTAAAAGTACATCTGCTCTTTTCTTTGTCTCTTCTTCTATATTAAAGAAATGCGCATTTACATAGAGCCCCATAGCAGCGCTCGTATATACGGCCTTCTCTATTATCCCGGAATAATAATCCTTAGGTTTTTTTATGAAGATATGTTCATAATCTTTTACCTTGCTTAACTCCCTGGCTACAGAAAACTCATTATTCTCATATTCACAGGTAGTAAAACATGTAAGCGGCTTATTCGACGCGCTGAGGATCGAACGCGAATCGAGTCCGCCGCTTAAGAGGAGGCCATATCTCTTTGAGTCGGATGTCATTCTATTAAATGACTGCTTTATTAGCGCGGCAAGTTTGTGTGCATTATCTTCTTCGCTTAAGCCATTCGATTTATAGGATGGTCTCCAATACTTAGCAATATCCATATTATTATTTATTGGGTCATATTTTAAGATAGAGGCTGAATTGAGAAATCTTGTATTCTTATCATAGGTCTTATCGCCATGGAGGCGCCTCATATATAAGAATTCATAAAATGCCTCTTCATTTATCTTAAAACCTTTCTGATCGCGGAATCTATTCCATATATCCGCGTAGTTTGTGGCCCCAATAAAGCTGCCTTTATCCTGCCTGTAATAGAAGCCTATCGATGAAAATCGGACATTTGCCACAGAGAGTATATTCGTTTCAGTATTATAGAGTATAAAGAGGAATGATCCATTTACACCACTGACACACTTGGCCATATCCTCATTGAATATCCTCTCCTTAAGAGACTCCGGCTCTATCCGCTCGTTGTATATGGGCGAGCCGAGAATAAATAACCTCTTTGTGCCGCTATGATACTCCTTAACACTGGGCGAAACCCCTGAAAATAGAAGCGTTATATTTTTGAGTTTTATCTCTTGCATAAGTTATCCTTACACGCTTTTAAGAATATGGCACGCACGCCGCCTTTGTCGCAGACACATCTGAGCGCTTCTTCATCCTCTATTCCGTGATATATGCCTCTGTATACACCATCAGTCTTTATTATCTTAGAAGGGTTTTTAAAGGGTGTCGTCTCTTCATTATTGGAGATGATCGCATCTGTGTAATACCCCTTAGCAAAAAACTTTGAGAGTATCTCCTTCATATTGTGCTCATTATCGTCATATTTTGGCAAATGTGTCTCGAAGAGCACAGATGGATAGGAGCCCATATCATCGAGCACCTTGTAGAGCCCTTTCAAGACCTCTACTTCGTGCCCTTCTATATCCATCCTTATAAGATCTACTCTATTATTCTTCAGGAATCGTGATATATCATCCACCTCTACCTTTATTGAATCCACAAATGAGCCTTTTCTCTCATCTGTGTTAAAGTATGTGGGATTCATTGTGTGGAGATTAGACCTCTTCGATACGAAAAACTCAAGACTCCCCTCCCTATTTGACATGCCCTTCTCAAAGCTCTCTATATTGCCCTCTGCGCTATTAAGGGTTATATTCTTCTTCAACATAGAAAAGTTGGATGGGTGAGGCTCAAACGCATATACCCTGCCCTTGCCATTAAGGAGGCTTGCCTCAAGGAGGGCGTAGTAGCCTATATTTGCGCCTATATCGAGCACACTCATCCCGGGCTTTACAGCGCTCTCTACTATGCTTACCTGATCGCGCTCCCTTGTTCCATAGAGATAGAGCGCCTTTGATATACCATCATCGCAAAGATCGAGCTTCATTAGATACCTATTATTTACTTTTTTTGTTGCATATCTGCCAAGGCCTGTAATACGTCGGATATAAAATGTAAATAACTTGATAAGATAGAATATAGCCATCATAATTCCATGGTGTCGTATGTAATTTAGACCCTTAGTAATCTTCTTCATCTTTTGCTTTCCTCTTTTGGCATTAATATATATTCATTGTGTTTATTACTCTCTACGCGTTCTCCGCTGGCATTATATGTATCATAACCAAGCGTATCTATTAGATCCATAAGCTCTGAGGCAGATCTATTCATAAATTCCAGTATCCTGGGGTGGGCACTCAAAAAGATGATCGGCTTCTTTGTTTCGAGCGTATCCCTGGCGCCTTTTAGCACATCTATCTCAGCCCCCTCAACATCTATCTTTATAACCTCTGGTATAAGACCATGCTCCCTGCAGAAGCTGTCTATAGATACCTGTCTTCTCCTTACCTTTTTGTAGAGGCGCGGATCCTTGCGCAATATCCTGGAGTTCATTGCATCTGCGTCCTTGCTCTCATAGAATTCTACATCTTTCCCTGATCCATCGCCTACAAGACAAGAGAATACTTTTACGTTATCAATCGCATTAAAATGTTTATGCTTATCAAGATAAGAGCAGTTTGCAAATGATGGTTCAATTGCATAGACAATACCCCCGCTACCGAGCACCCTGCTTGCAGGCAGGCTATAGAGCCCTATATGCGCCCCAATGTCCATAACTACGCGTTTACCTCTGCAGCTCTCTATCCATCTCTGAAAGCCTGAGTTGTGCCTTGAGCCGAATTTCTTAAAGCCGCTGAATAAGAATGCATAGTCCATACGAAATCTGCCTGCATTGCCTATATCTACAATAACGCCCTTCTTCAAGAATGGCTTAAAGATAAAGAGATATATGGTTTTAAGTAATCTTCTTATAATCTTTTTCATTATCCTTCCCAAAATATACTGCGCATAGTTCTATATATTCCTTGGCAGGTATGACAAAGAATGGCTCTGCATACCGCGCCTCATTCGTCTTTAAGAAACGGCTCGCTGCCGCTGCCCTGCCCTGGCAATAATGCACCCAATTCCTTGATTTGGCTTGTGATCGCCACATACTTACAAATTTCAGCTTTTCATCTATCTGGTCTGTGATGTCTATTATGACATTGGGTAATATTGTGGAATATACCTGATAAGCCCAGACCTCAAAGTTTAAGTCAGTTTCGTCTTTAAAGGCTTCATAAAATAGCCTTGTGCATGCCCTGTGATCCTCATGATCATCTGCAATAAACGGCATAAATACGGCCTTTGGTCTATATGCGAGCAATGAATGCCTTAGTCTCTCTATGCTCTTCTCATCTATCGGGATATGTCTCGGCTTATACTTAAGGAACTCTATCTCTGTGCCCGCTTCCCTTGATACCTTAATCGACTCGTCTATTGTCACATCACCAGGTCGTGTAACATATAAGGTCTTTATTCTGGAGCCGGCCTTTATCATCCTGATCAATGTGCCCCCTGATGAAATAAAGTCATCATCTGCATGCGGGGCTATGACAAATGCCTTATCAACATGCGGCCTCTCTATAGTTATCGGTTCCAGGTTCTGAGAAAACCAATTTGACTCCAGTACCTTTGAGAGCATACTTATATCTTTTATAGAGATCCAGTCTTTTAGTATAAATTTGTAATTGGACCTACTACCTACGCGCATCAAAGCCCTCTTTGCATAATGTTTAAGCTTGGATAATATCATATGGCCTCTTTCTTATCATGAATCTGTATGGTTCGTTGCCCTTCCTTATAAGGTATATACCCAACATGCCTATACCAGAAAAACTGAACTCCTCTGTAAATAATGCCTTTAGTATGCCGGCCCTGGAGTGCGCATTATCTGCTGCGCAGTAGATATAGACGTCTCTTGCGCCTTCTTTAAGTGATATTGACTGCCCCTTTAAGAGTCCCGCAGTATAGAGTCCTTTTCGTCTGTGTGCGCTATCAGTAAAGCAGTTCCATATATATCCTATATTTGGCCTTAATATAAGCTTGCCCTTAAATATCCACGGCACTGTAAGTTCTCTATTCTGCGTTGTAAGCCATATATATGAAGCAATATTTCCATTCTCTGTAAAGAATCCATAACACCTGTGCCCATCTTGTAAAAATCTTAGGAAACGTTCTCTCCTCTGTTTTTCAGAAAATACGGGGTCCTCTTCAATATGGCGTCGGTTTATTTCGGCAAAGCTATACCCGGGGGGTATCTTAATTGCCTTCTCTTCGGCATGAAGCTTTATCCTGAAAAATATTCCTTTGTATAGCCTCATATGATGCGCCCCTTGAGCTTCATCCGAATAGCTATTCTCTTCTTGATCCAGTTTGGAAAATATGGCATAGTCATAAGTTCATGTGGTATGTATCGTTTTGTAACGGCTTTGGAATACTGCCTCTTACTGGAAGGAGAAAGCGCATAATAGTAAATATCCTGAGGGACCCCTCCAAAATTGATCTTAAACCTATACGCACCGCTTCCCTCTACGGATTCGCCCATATCAAGCTTAAATATGCCTCTCTCTGTGCATAGAGATATTGCCTCCCACACCATAAAGTCATTCGGCGCTAATTTGCGGTATTCCAAAAGAACTGCCTGGAAAGGATAGATAGCTGAATCTTTAGAAAAGAGTATTATCGTGCCCCCGATAATCCTGTCACCCTTCTTTGCTACCAGGAGCTCTGCGTTATTCCCGAAGGTATTTAGTAAATTTTCAAAAAAATCATAATTATGAACTGCCAGCCCCTGCCTTATCATGTTTTGCAGATATATCTTATAAAATTCTTTCAGATATCTCTTCCCCTTATCAATAGAGAGCCCTGACCTCCTGGCCTTTCTTATCATGTTCCTGGTCTTATCACGCAGCCCTTTCCATGTTGCCTCAATATCCTTATCAAATTCCATTACAACGGTCCTCTTCTGCACTTGTTCGTAATTGCTCTCGATCTTTCTATGTCCTGTAGATATGAGGCTTGATCCTATATCATTTCTTCTGCAAAAATCTTCCATGTAATTAAGGATCTTAGCTGCAACATTGCTGTCATCTGCCACGCAACCGAACCTCAGAGAAAAGAGCCTCTTCTTACCCTTAAAACTCCTGGTGGTGTATGCAGGCAGAAGGCCGCAAAGAGACCCATTATCAAGCGCCATAAAGAAATGTGTCCCAATATCATAAGGGCCATAACTATTATTTAAGATATCTTGCCAGTCGTAAATATTTAAGGGTGATACGGCAAGTCTATCTTTCAAATAACCATTCCAGGCTTCTCTATCCTTATTTGTCGCAAGCCTTATCTCCATAATTATCTCAGACTCCTGCCTTCTCTTTCTTTCTCAGGCTCTCTGTAAGCGCTGAATAGACTGCTTCCACTTCTCTATGTGTTGCACTGGGTCTCGATTTAGAGCTGTGGTCACTAAAATTCATGTCAAAAGACGCTAATTTGAGCGCTGCTAAAAACTTTATACCGTTTCTCTTTCTCGTCTCTATCGCATCATTACCAGGCAGATTGCACATATGAGCAAGCACGCCCCGCAGCGCCATCCATGAATCTATGACCTTTACGTGCGGCAGAAAGTTGAAGCTGTTATGCATGCCAAAGGATACAACCGGTACGCCTAATATGGCCGCCTCAAGCCCCACTGTGCTTGTGATGGCTGCCACACAACGCGCATTCTTCGCAACCTCTATGGCATACTCATACGTAGGTATCATAATGACATTCGGTATCTCGAGTATTGTAGAGTAAAATTCCTTTGGCCTCCTGCCAATAGCGCCTATATGCTCTTTCACTACCAGGAATACGCCTGCAGGAAGATTCTTTGCAATAAGTTCTATGAGGGCAAGCTGTTCATTAAATTCTGGGCTCAAAAGCCCCATGGCTGTCTCAGGCTCTATGTGTAGAGGATAGAATACATAGGGTATATTCTGCAAATCGCTGGTCTTGGACATCTTCAATCTATCCATGGCGTTTATATCCCTATATACCTTCCAGATATATCTTATATTCTCAGAGAGCATATAATTACCCATATTGACTATTCCCTTAACCCTGCGAGATGCCTCCATCTTTATCTGTTTAGCAATCCTCTTTAGGAAGACCCCAAAAGAGCGGTATTGCATAAAATTATTGTAGTACTTCTCAATCTCTGGCAGGCGCCTTAATGAGACGAGCTCATCCTCGCTTACCTCTTTATAAGGATCCTGGATCTTTCTATATTCCTCCTCTATCCTGGGTGTAAAATAGTATTCGTCTTCTGCCCAATAGAAGTAGGATTCATACCTTGAAAGGGCAAGATCCCTCACCTGTATGCCCTTGGCTTTGGCGACTACAATACAGGTCTTGCCTATTATGCCGGATGCTATGCCTATGACAAGATCAGGGGTCTTGGTATCAAAGTAATCTTCCCAAAATTTCACAACTTTGTTAAATAGACTAAGCGACTTCTTGTAATCAGACTTGCTGCTCAAACGTGACTTAGGATGTCCGATTCCTGCGGGAAAGAATCCGCGGCCAAGGTGTCTGTCTGTCTGGAGCACATCCACTAGATATGTCTTATACTTTGACTCATATCCTGCAGCTATGCGCGATACATCTTCAAGGGGCCCAGCAGGTTTATCATATTCGTAAAAGAAGTGATTGGTCGTGACAAATGTATCCACTACCCCTTGCGTATCCTGTGCCTTCCAGTACTTTACTGACTGTGGGTTTACGCATATGAAATGAATCTTACACTTATGTTCATCTTTTAGCCTCTTTGCAAGAGCCAGCCAGAGCCAGTTGTAATTTGACTGTCCGAGTATGACTATATTCTTCATCTCTTCTCCCTCAAGGCACTACGCCTTAGTACCAGATTATTATTGAGTAGCAGCCCGTCAAGGTCAGTCTTTAGGAATACTCTGGCTGCATCCTCTGCATTACAGACTATAGGATACCCATGTAGATTAAAACTCGTATTGACTAGTGAATATACGCCTGTAAGAGCACCAAACTCATCTATCAGGTCATAGTAGTTTCGATTTTGATTGCGGGAGAGAACCTGCGGCCTTACAGTATCGTCATAAGGGTGTTTCCCCGCAGCCAGTTTAGCGCGCCCCTCCTTAGTGGTATCAAATGCCACCGTCATATATGGAGAGTTAAGCTTCTTTGGATTATCAATATATTTATGCTGGCGCCCCTTTAGCATTACCGGGGCAAACGGCATCCAGAAGTCACGAAACTTTATCTTATCATTGATCTTCTTTATATTATCCGAATAGAGCGGGCTTACCAATATGGAGCGATTGCCCAAAGCCCTCGCCCCAAACTCCATACTATCGCTTGCCCTGCCTATTACGATATTCTTCGCCAAAAATCCTGCTATCCTCTTCGCAGATATATTGAGATAGACCTTATACTTATCAGGATCAGAAAAGTGCTTATTTATAGTAGCAATACACTCCTTATCCGTTATCTTATGCCCGAGATAGACAGTGGGATAGACTTCCTTGCGCGATCTCAAGAATTCTTTATCGCGCGCGGATGCCTCGCTTATACACGCCCCTATACTTGTAGTCTCGTCTCCTGGCGACGGAGAGATATAGAGGTTCTTTACGCTCTTCATATTTGCAATGGCCATATTGGTCTTTACGTTCATCGCACCTCCGCCTGAATAGAGAAGCGTATCCTTCTTATACTTCTTCATCAAGAGTCCTATCATCCTCGTTACAAAAGATTCAAAGTAGTGCTGCATACCAGCTGCAACTTCATCAAATCGATATGGCCTCAAGAGTTCCATAAAGTGAAAATATGAGTCTTTTGGATTTGATTTTGATTTAAGGCAGAGATTATTATCTATCCATAAGGCATCCTTATAAATACTACTTACTTCTTCTTTGGCGCGTTCGTTTTTACAGTATGGGGCAAGGCCCATGACCTTATATTCATGCTCAAGTGGCTTCATGCCCAGTATGAGCGTGCAGTATTTGTAAAAGCGGGCTATGTTCATCTTTGAATATTCTGCAAGGGGCAATATGCTATTGCTGGATGGCTCGCTTACCATACAGTTTTTACCGTCGCCAAAGGCATCCAGGGTAAGTATAAGCGCCTTCTTGGATCTCCTTACGCTATCCGGTGCGCCCCAGTATGCATAGGCAGCATGACATATGTGGTGATCAACAAATCTTATATCCTTGCATCCGCTAAAGTATTTATTAAAGAGCCCCTTCCTGAGAGATTGATAGAATGCTATGCGGTCGGATGTCATCTGTGAGTGGTCGCGCCCTGCATTAAACTTTGCATACTCGTTAATATGTCTCTTTAAGGTCTTCTCTTTGAGGTTATTCTTTACGATCTCCATAAAGTAGGCACTTCTCTTACCCTTGTAAAGCGCTGGATACCAATACTTATGTTGTTCTTCTATATAATCCGTTATCTTAAATTTGTGCGCGCCTGAGTTTATCCAGAACGGATCGTGGTCTATTGTAGAGAATACCACAGAGTCCAGATCACCC
>CAYLIX010000016.1:0-14500 GCA_964383775.1 uncultured Planctomycetia bacterium | reverse complement strand
ATGCCGTCTCTTACATTTATTGTATGGAGCATACTATGAGGGACATATGGTAGCTGTATATCTGCTTCATCCTGTCTTAGAAGTAGCTTAAACATAGCTGCAAAGAGGTGTAATACGGCCTTCTCTCTTTCTATATTGCCTCTTACGTCATCAAGACTTAAGAGCTCTTTCATATCCGCAAGAATCTTGATCTTTCCCTTAGAAAGAGAGTCTCTGCGGGCCTGTTCAGGAAAATGCGGCATCGTTCTCTTCACCAATTCAATAGAATCATCTATCGGCCTATCGAATATGAGCATCTCCATTTGATCCAGCATTGCAGTATTATCCATTAGCGAGCCTGGCCACTGGAATCCGCTAATCATAGATACATCTTGAGTATTGCTCTTGCATATTGCGTCTTCTGCTTCATTCACTTTGCTATGCATATCGTCTATATCGGATAAAAGCTGGTGATTACCTAGCGCAGATATAAATAATGATCTATCTTCATTGCAGATGGCTTTTAATCCTTGAACCATATTTTGTACTGCGTCGTTATTATAATTTAATAGCTGAATGGCCAAGTTTGCATCTTCCCGAGTAAGCATCTCTTCATCGTGAACACCAGACTCATGTCTTAATTCATGGGTTATGCCAATTGCCAGGAGCACTCTTACAAGGCGTGACCACTGCTCCTCATCTTTGCTCTTTATATCATCAGCGAATCTTTCAAATAGTATCCTATTTATGCCTATGAAATTATTAGTGATATGGTCTTCTATTGTAGATCGTGATTTATCGAGGAGGGCTATGGTGATAGGGCGAGCTGTATTAATATTCTCAAATGCATCCGGCCCCCTTATCTTTATAGACTCTTCTATCATCTGCAAGAAGAAATCTGCAATATCTTCGTTAGTCAATAACCCCAGTTCATTTAGCTCTTGGACTAGATGGTGGTCTATTTCAAATACAGCACCTATTTCGTCTATCTCCACTTCCAGGGTACCCTCTCGCCTGACTTGTGCTCTTATCCGGTTTAGTTCTGCTTCATATCCAGCTGAATCTTGTGCAGGATCCGCTGTTATTGATAGCTTGCCTCTACTTGTAGCGCCATAATATTCATTCTCCGTGCCATCCGGGAATTGCTCGCTCAAGATCGCTTGGAAATTCTGCACTCCTTCATCTTGTGGCGTAGTCTCTGCCCTATCTATAGGAGGAATGCCTCTTCCAGGTATTCTGAATATATAGCTTATGAAATATAGGGCCTCGTATAGATTGCCAGTAAGTTCGGCTATACTTCTTGTAATGCCTATAAAAATTCTCTCCATTCTGGAGAGGATTCGATTTAAGAATCTATTACTTAAAAATGCTCTCTTTCCTCTTTCGTGTGCCATAACGAGTCCAAAGCTAAGTTCGCGGCTTTCTGCTGCAGATCTCTTTATAAAAAAGCGGTTCCGTGGAAATTCGTACATGGCATTATTTACGTAGCTGTCTCTTCTTAAGAATAGAGATGGTCTAGTCTTTATATATAAGATGTTGTTGGCTGCATCATACCAATAACCTCTATTGAATGCTCGTTCCGGTTCACCCTGTGTCAAGCCTTGAGGCATGGCGCTTGCAATAGTCCTAAAATCTTCTTCGCTTGTCTCTATTATATTGTCTACAATAACTATCCCTGGCCTTGCTAGACCCTCTTCAGTTCTAACAACGTCGGATATCCTAGATGTGAGTGCACGATCATCTGCGCCTTGGTAATGCGGATCAGAAAAATCTCCTCTTCTTATTCTTTCTAGATATATCCTGTATATAAGTGATGGCAGCGCTATAGCAATGCCGCCTGTAATGATATATTTGGCAAAAGAGCTGGCTGATTCAGGTGATATAACTTGGAACTCACCAAACATAAATGCTACTAATGCAACTATTGATGATATAAGGAGCCAATATAATACGCGCGGTTTTATCTTAGGAAATGAGGTTTTGAAGATCCTTATTATCTCTCTATTACCAAACCTATTACGCGCGTTATCTAATGGCCTTATCTCCTCCATAAAAGGTCTTTGAATTAGATCTGTTGGCCTTATAAATGCATCCCTTGGGATGTGAGGCCTAACTCTGGTTATATCTCGTATCAATCTATTTGTATCTAGCTCTGGTTTTACTATGCGTTCTCTCTGTATATAGCGTAATAGATTGGTTGGGAAGTTCTTTGGTATCACTATATGTTCTTCTTCTCTAAACCGTGTTCGCTCCCACGCTAACTGCATATCCATTCTTTCTAAAAACTGTGTAAAATTCGCATCTGGTGCCGCTTGATGAATCAAATCTCTCATAACTGCAGGATCCATTTTAGGATCTGCTATAAGATTAGAGATGATATTAAGGTTGCGGACCTTATCCATATCCGCATCCTGTTCTAAAAGTTCATCCATAATATCAAGGGTCTCTTCTACCCTTTGCAGTAACCTATCTATCTGTTCTTCTATGGCCTCTTTTCTTGGGGCATGTACGAGTAATACTTTTCTAAAGTCATAGTGGCTTACATCAAACCAATTATAGTCTAAAAGAGTATTTATAGTAGCATGGTCTCTATTCGCTTCTATAGTTTCAACAAAATCATTGAATATCTCTACAAGGCGAGACTCGAATTCTGTTATCCTTGCCTTTTTATCTATTGAGAGTGTTACAGCCGTAATTACAGACTGGAGCATTAATCCATGCATTATCTGTGTAAAGCGTAAGGCCTTGCCATAAGGTGTGTCCTCTGCTTCCATATAGTCTCTCTCGCTTGTCCTGCCATCTACATCCCCAAACCTATATTCAACTCTTACTTTTTCTGCTTCATCGAGTTGGTCTATTTCGTGCTTCGGTTTCTTACCTGTAGGTTTATATACATTGACGTTGCCGGATTTTACATCTATTGGTATCCACCCCATTGTAGTAAAATATCTCACTCTTGGAGCAGAAGTATAAAGAAGTGTCTTGGTAAATTCAATATATTTTGCCACCTTCTTTATTGCGCCAAGCTTAAACATGCCCTTTGAATATATACAGCTGATGTGCATGCTATTAAATAGTTCTAGCTCTGGATTTGCTATTCGCTGTTCTGTTGGATTGAGAAAACCGAGTCTCTCCATAGACCTTATCGTCTCGGCCTGTGACCGCCATGAATATGAAGGGTGAAAGGCAAATTCTATTACCTCATCTTCGCCAAGTCCCATATCGAGCATAACATGGTATATAGTCCTTATGGTATTTACTGGTTCGCTTCCGTCTTCTGCAACCTCATATCCTATATTGAAGCGCCTCATAACCTCTACTTCAGTACCTATAGTACCAAAGACACCATATCTCTCTTCTCCTAACCCTGGCAAATATTCATTGCGTATAAAATCTGCAATGGCCTCTGTGTCCATGCCATAGTCACACAGTTCTAACGCCTTTAATATGGCTGCCTGCCGTGCCCCACCGCTATATAGAGGTTCATCGTAGAATATATCCTTTAACTGTGTAAGCACTTCTGTGAAGTTGTTTATCGTATCTTCACCAAGCATGTTCACAATATCCTCTCTAGTCATAGATAGATCTCTAATTCTGCGTATATTTGGCTTCAAGCCTATTTCGGGTCTCTCTGTTTCGCCCCATACTGCACTTATGGTCATCAGGCCTATTAATAATCCTGATGAAATCAATATGATAGATATATCCCCTGGAATAAAGTCAACCCACTCAAGTATACCTTTAGCAGTTTCCTTTGCTACACCCAACATTTGTTTTATTGTATCTGCAGAAACCACCATCTCCATAAGCAGTGTGGAGAGGATTGTAAATGGTTTAATCCACCTAGGTTGTCTTGCTACTTTACGTACTATTGTAACTTCTCTCTCTTCCTGTGTCGTAGTTCCTGTTCTCTCTTTAAGTAACCCTATCGCTCCTTCTACATCTCCATCCAGTGCTATATCAAATGCATCTGTAGTAATGTTCCTTGCGGTTATTGCGCCATTGGTATCTAACCTTAGTTCAACTATGCCATTTTGCTCTGTCTTAAGTAGTAATCTCTTGTTCTCTTCTATGAAGCTGCGCATCCGTGCATGAAGCTCGAATAACGTCTCTGCACTTTTACCGTGGGTTTGTAAGCCTAGAGATGTAAAGAAGTTTGTAATTGCTATGGCTGATATGGCTTCTACTATTGTCTTTTCGCAGGTACTCATGCCGCCTGATAACAGGTTATAATACGGGCACTTATAGTCTTTTTCGTTCTTAAAGGCTGGGCGTATGACTACATAGGATAGGTCGTTTTCTTTAAGAAGTGTAGTCAGGGTTTCATTATGAAAGCCACCTGCTACTATAATGGAGGTCTCTTTGTCGAATCTTTTATGGCTCTTTTGTATATTCTTAAGGAATGCTGTGTCTCTTTTTTTGGCATAATCGTAGAATTTCAGTATCTTGTCTCTATGCCTATCTATGAGCTTGGCGCTTTGGTCAAAGTGCGGCTCTTCACCATATGATAATGACATCTCCTCTATAAAATCCATGATAATGGATATGCCGAATTCATGCTTATTTTTATTAAAGTAATTTATATCGCGCTTGGTGGCCTTTATATTGAAGATATCTTTCAGGATTCTAGTATGCTTTGATATCTTAAAGAGGCGTCTTTGGGTATCGTTTTCAAATGCGCCTTTAGTTATAGTTTCATATAGGTCTTCTATCTCATCAAAGAGCGTATTTTTGTCAGTCTTTTCATAAAGCGTTATATAGGCAGTATAATTAGTAAGATTATTCTTTCTATCCAGGGATAGCTTATATTTATCTGCAAGTCCTGTTAAATAACTATAGTATGCTGTTTGGGATAGCTGGCCTGATTTAAAGAGAAAACTATTCAATGTGAGTCTATCGAGCGCGTTATCCGATAGCCGGTCTTTTAGCTCATCTATAAGCTTATCCCGCTCAATATTGGCCCTCTTAAAGTCTATCCTCTCTTCTTTTGAGATCGCTTCATATAGATGCCGTATATTGGGATACTTTATAAGGCTTATTCGTTCCTTTAAGGTAAGTTCGAATAGATATGGAATATACTCTTTTAAGCCTACTGCGTCCTCTTTAAACTTATTGTGTTCTCTATCTATTCTTAAGAACTCTTCTGCATAGATATGCTCCTTAAGCTCATCTATCTTTATTAGTGCATAATCCAGTGTGTTGTTTACGCCGGCCACATACTCAAGAGAATCCCTGTACACATTCAGGTTGTCCATATATAGATCTGCGTCTTCTATGCCGTAGAGCGTAACCTTTTCAGGATTATTAATGGCAAAGTATTCAGGGCCGCTTACCCTGCCCTCTTTTACAAAGTGGTCTGATACCTTTTCTCTTACGTTTTTATCGTTTATGCCAGTGAATAGTGACAGATCATAATCACCCTTGCCGCCTTCAAGATTGATCAGATCCACTCCGTAAGATTTGTTCAAATGCTCTATTATATTTGCTATTGCCTGCTGGGCCGCGTAATTACAGTGCGCATCCTGGATATAGATTATAGTGCCTGCTCTACCTTCATGCTTATCTTTGATTTCACCGAGTGTTGCAGGGAGTGTAAATTCAGATATAGTAAGTTCTTTTTGAGATTGCTTTGTTGCTTCACTTTTCGCAATCATAGGGTCTGCCCTAAGCGCCCAGGCAAGATCAAAACCAAAAATATTAAATATAAAGAGGATAGCAGTTAATATTGCTATAATTTTATGGTAAATAGTAATATATAAAAAAGACCATATGGCAGTATTATCTACTCTGCGATATGGTCTTTCAGCTTCTTGTATATACTCTCTATCCACTACTCTATTTTCCCCCCGGAAGCTAGTAGTAATATACGACTTTGTGCTTTATAAAACTTTTTATTTATAGGGACAAAAAAATACCCCCTCTGTATCACTATATTAAAGTATACCTTATAACTATATTATAGTCAAGAGCAAATAACTACATATTGGTAATACTAACATTCTATGTGACTATATGCTGTAACACCTTAACATATAATGAGTTATGAGATAGTGCCCATAGCCCTGAGGAGTGGGTGCTGTAGATTTAAATCTGCAAGAATGTCTTTCAGCGCCTACATAAAAGTGGCTGCCCCGCTTGGATTCGAACCAAGATAACATGATCCAGAGTCATGCGTGCTACCAATTGCACTACAGGGCAGCGTAAGTCATGTGCTTATTTACAGTACTTCTTTATCGCACCTCGGAGGCGTTTTAGGGTCTTCTTCTTGCCTAGGAGGTACATTACTTCGAATAATCCGGGTGAGAATGATCTCCCGGTTATGGCCACTCTTACTGGGTGTATGAGGTCCCCGCCTCGTATACCGAGGCGCTGTATAAGATCTCTGCAGCATCTTTCAATTGGTTCAGTCTTAAATGGCCTCAGCTTATCGAGCTCCTTTGCGAGCATATTTAATATAACCTTAAGCCCCTTCTTTTTCAAGTGTTTCTTTACAGCCTCTTTGTCGTATTTAAGCTGTGCGGTAAAGAAGTACTCTGTCATCCATACAAATTCTGTCAGGGTCTTTGCGCGAGTCTTAAGGAGTCTTACTACCTTTAAATAGATATCTTTACTAAAATCCTTTCTGATGAGGCGTGCCTTCTTAAGATAAGGCTTCAAGAGGGTGGCCAGTCTATTGGTGTCCATGGCCTTAATATATTGACTGTTTATCCAATTTAACTTATCTTCGTTAAATACAGCGCTCGTCTTTACTATCCTCTCTACTGTGAATCTCCTTATAATCTCATCAGGAGGTATGATCTCTCGATTATCGCCTGGCGACCATCCCATGAGCGAAAGGAAGTTAAGGAGGGCATCTGGAAGATATCCTGCCTCTCTATACTCAGAGATGCTGGTTGCCCCGTGTCTCTTTGATAGACGGGACCTATCTTCTCCTAATATCAGTGGTATATGGACAAATTGAGGAACCTTAGCATTCAGGGCCTGATATAACGGGATCTGTTTAGGTGTATTTGAGATGTGATCATCCCCTCTTATTATATGTGTAATATTCATCTCTATATCATCCACTACACATGCAAAGTTATAAGTAGGAGAGCCGTCTTTTTTCATCAATACAAGGTCTTGCTGCAGTGTGTTATCAAATTCTATCTCTCCGTGGACAAGGTCGTTTACCACGACCTTCTCTTTTGGCATCTTAAATAATACAGCACCATTCCTTACTATGTATGCCTTTTCTTCCTTGAGGAGTGTCTTTGCGTATCTCTTATAGATAGGACCCCTCTTTGACTGATAATGTATCTTTTCATCCCATGACAGGCCCAGCCATTTCATGGATTCCAGTATCTCATCGAGGTATTTCTTCTTTGAGCGTTTCTTGTCTGTATCTTCTACCCTTAGAATAAAATCCCCGTCCTTGGACCTTGCAAAGAGCCAATTAAATAGCGCAGTGCGCGCACTTCCGACATGCAAAAAGCCTGTTGGACTCGGTGCAAAGCGTACCCTGATACGTACATTCTCTTCTGTCATAATAACTCCGATCTTATAAGGTTTGTGATGCCTTCACTGCTTAGATTATACTTATTTAATAGTATCTTTCGTTCACCGTGCTCTACAAATTCATCCGGCAGACCTACCATCTCCAATGTAATGCCTTTTATCTTCTCGCGTTTTATAAATTCTGCTACCCTGGAGCCGAATCCGCCGTTTAAGACACCCTCTTCCATGGTAACGACCTTCTTTATGCGCGAGAATAGGTCTTCCAGGAGATCCTTATCCAGCGGTTTTATGAACCTTACATTTATAACCTCAACATCTATGTGGTCTTTCTTAAGTATCTCTGCTGCATCCAGTGCAACATCCACCATATTGCCCAGCGCGAGGATGGCTATATCCTTTCCCTTCTTTAAAATCTCTGATCGTCCAAATTCTATCCTGGAGGGCTTACGCTCTAATCTTGCAGTGCCCTTTGGATATCTTATACAGAGAGGTCCATTATGTTTTACTGCAAATTCGAGCATTGTCTCCAGCTCCCTTGGTGAGCTGGGCGCCATAACAGTGAGATTTGGAATGGAGCGAAGGTATGCAATATCGAATATGCCGTGATGAGTAGGGCCATCTTCTCCTACAAGTCCGGACCTATCTAGGCAGAATAGCACTGGTAAACCCTGCAATGATACATCATGTATAATCTGGTCATATGCGCGCTGTAAAAAAGTAGAGTATATGGCTACAACAGGCTTCATGCCTGCTTTTGCAAGGCCTGCTGCCAGGCCTACTGCATGTCCTTCTGCTATACCTGTATCGATAAATCTATTGGGAAATTCCTTTGCAAAGGAGGTAAGGCCAGTACCATCAGGCATTGCCGCAGTGATCGCTGTTATCTTCTTATTCTTTCTTGCCAACTCTACGATCTTTCTTCCAAAGGAGGCTGTAAAGGTAGTCGGCGAGGCCTTCTTCATTTCACCGGTCTCTTTATTAAATGGTCCTGCACTATGAAATAATTCCGGGTGCTCCTCTGCATACTGGTACCCCTTACCCTTCTTTGTAAGGATGTGTAGCATGACCGGCTCATTGAATGTGAGAATATTCTTTAGTGTCTTTACTATTGTCTTGATATCATGACCATCTATGGGGCCGAAATATCTTATGCCAAGTTCTTCAAAGAGAATACCCGGTACAAAGAGGTTTTTTAAGCCTTCTTCAAATCGCTTTGCTGCTTCAAGGGCTTTCTTGCCTACGCGCGGTATCTTCTTTAGGACAGACTGGCCTTGCCTGCGCATCTTATTGTAAAAGGGGTTAGTAAGAATGCCATTGAGGTATTTTGATAAGGCCCCTATGGTGCGCGAGATAGAGATCTCATTGTCATTCAATACTATGATCATATCCTTCTTCAAATGTCCCAGGTGGTTTAATGCCTCAAAGGACATGCCGCCTGCAAGGGCTGCATCACCTATCACAACGGCGATCTTGTGGTCCATCTTCATCAAATCACGCCCGGATGCCAGGCCCAATGCAGTGGATATAGAGGTAGAACTGTGGCCCACAGTAAAGGTATCGTATTCACTCTCGTTTCTGGATGGAAATCCGCTCAATCCTCCAAGCTGCCTTAGGGTATTAAATCTATCCCTTCTCTTTGTGAGGATTTTATGCGCATAAGATTGGTGGCCTACGTCCCAGATAATCCTATCCTGCGGGGTATCAAGCAGGTAATGGAGTGCAATGGTCAGCTCTACTGCACCGAGGCTCGAGGCTAGGTGTCCGCCCTGGTTAGATACAATATCTATGATCATGCTGCGTATCTCATCGGCCAGTTGCGGGAGCCTTTTGACTGGCAGCCTCTTTAAATCCTGCGGATTATCTATATTATCGATCAATCGTTTCATATTTAAAATAGGGTCTCTTCTTCTTGCGTCTTTTTGGAGCGCTTTGTCTTTCCTTTTTTTATGGCTATCTTGTCCAGACTCGATTCATCAAATGGTTTTAATGAAAATTTATTCTCTGCGCTCTTTACCAATATCTCTACCTTCTCTTTAGCTGCTTCCAGTCGCTTGGTACAGAGGATGGATAGTTTCATGCCTTCCTCGTATTTGTTCATTGCATCATCCAGAGAGAGACTGCCCCCTTCAAGATCCTCCACTATTGTCTCAAGCTTCTTTAATGCCTCTTCAAATCTTGGTTCAGCCATTATCCTTTCCTCCATCTATCCGTTCTATCTTGCTTATGAAGCTGCCTTTTCGTAGTTTCGTCTTTATCCTGTCACCTAGCTTTACAGATTTTATATCCTTAATAGTAGTTTTATTCGGCAGTTTTATTGTAATGCTGTATCCTCTATCCAATACAGCATATGGGCCCAGGCTATTTAATTTACCCATAATGCTCTTTAATGTCTCTGCCTTTATCTGGGTAATATGTCTTATCTGAAGCCGGATACTCTTTGCTAGTTCATCCAGACGCTGTTCATACTGCTGGACCATGTGCTGAGGCTGTTTCTTTATCCGTGAAACCGCATTCTTTATCCTCTCGGCAAGATCCTCTTTCTTTGGAATGACCATCTGGGCTGCTGCAGACGGTGTAGGCGCACGCATATCCGCCACAAAATCTGCAATGGTCCAGTCTACCTCATGTCCTACAGCACTTATTATGGGTACCTTAGAATTATATATTGCGCGGGCTACTATCTCTTCATTGAATGCCCATAGGTCTTCGAGGCTTCCTCCGCCCCTTCCCGCGATTATGACATCGAGTGATCCAAATTCATTCAGCTCTTTTATTGCCTTTGCTATCTCCTGCGCTGCGCCCTGCCCTTGTACGCGTACGGGACTTATCACAAGGTCTACATTCTGAAATCTCTCCTTTGTAACCCTTAGGATATCCCTTATGGCTGCGCCTGTTGGTGAGGTTACAATGCCTATACGGTATGGTAGATACGGTATGGGCCTTTTGTGTGATTGATCAAAGAGTCCTTCTTTCTTTAGGCGCTCTTTTAGCTGTTCAAATGCGAGCTGGAGCGCCCCGAGCCCTTTAGGCTCAAGCCTGTCTACATATAATTGATACTGGCCCCTCTTGTTATATACGCTTATCCTGCCAAAGGCTACGACCTTTAGACCGCCTTCTATCTTAAACTTTATATTCTGGCCGATATTCTTAAATAACACGCAGTTTATAAGTCCATTCTCGTCTTTTAAGCTGAAGTAGTTGTGGCCTGAGCTGTGTTTTGTGTGGTTAGATATCTCCCCCTCCACCCATACTGCCTGGAATGTATCTTCCAGGATAGCACGGATATGCTTGGTCAGCTCCGTTACTGTATAGACTTTTCTCTTTGTATTAAGTCCTTGCATGGCCTTTTATATGTTTGTCGATTGCGCGTGCTGCGCGTTTTCCTGCGCCCATTGCAGAGATTACTGTGGCTGAGCCAGTTACAATATCGCCTCCTGCAAATACCCCATTCATTGATGTCGCCCCATCATCACCTGCAGATATATTGCCTCTCTTATTAAGATCGAGTGAAGGCAGGGTATCTAATAAAAGTGGGTTTGGCCCTTGCCCTATTGCACAGATCAGTGTATTTAACTCTATCTTAAATTGGGAGCCTTCTATTGCAACTGGCCTTCTCCTGCCTGACTCATCCGGCTCTCCCAATTTATTCTGTACGCATTCTATTCCTTCTATGGATCCACCGTTGCCCAGAATCTTAATCGGGCTTGTAAGGAGATGAAGTTTAATCCCTTCTTCCTTTGCATTCTCTATCTCCTCTATCCTGGCAGGCATCTCCTGTTCAGTCCTTCTATATATGATCGTCACCTCTTTTGCCCCGAGACGCAATGCAGACCTTGCAGAGTCCATGGCCACATTACCACCGCCTATTACGCCGACTCTCTCTCCTACTGTAATCGGTGTATCGTATTCTGGGAATAAATATGCCTTCATGAGGTTGGTCCTTGTAAGAAATTCATTTGCAGAGTAGACCCCGTTTAGATTCTCCCCTTCGATATTTAAGAAATATGGCAACCCAGCACCTGTGCTTATGAAGAAGGCTTGAAATCCTTCTTCTCGTAATCTATCCAGGGTTACAGTCTTGCCTATCACTACATTGAGTTCTATCTCTACGCCCAGGTTGCGGATAAGGCCCACTTCATATTCCACTATTTTCTTTGGCATCCTGAACTCTGGTATACCATAAACAAGGACTCCCCCTGTCTTATGGAGAGATTCAAAAAGGGTTACTGCGTATCCCATCTTTGCAAGGTCTGCGCTTGCTGTAAGGCCTGCCGGGCCTGAGCCAATTACTGCGATCTTTACCTTCTCTTTTTCGTGCTTTTTGTATTGTGCATTATGCCCTGTACTCTGCTTGCTTTTCATTCCCCAGTCTGCAGCAAATCTTTCAAGGTATCCTATCTTAATAGCCTTACCCTTTTTCATAAGGATGCAGGCCTTTTCACATTGATCTTCCTGCGGGCATACGCGACCGCATATAGCAGGGAGATTGTTCTTCTCCTTTATCTTTGTTATCGCCTCATCATAGCGCTTCTCTTTTATCAATCTGATAAAGGCTGGTATATTTATCTCTACCGGGCATCCTGCAATACATGCCGCTTTCTTGCAATTAAGGCATCTCTTTGCCTCGGTTAAGGCCTCTTTTTCAGAGAGACCGAGGGCAACCTCATCGAATTTCTTTACCCTATTTTTTACATCTTGTCTCATCATCTCTTTTTATTACACTTGCATCCTCTCTTGAATCGATCGAGAGATGCCTTCTCTTCTTTTTTAAAACGTGCCTGCCGCACCATAAATTCATCAAAGTCTACCTTGTGTCCGTCAAATTCCGGCCCGTCCACGCAGGTAAACATTGTCTTATTGCCAACCATGACCCTGCAGGTACCGCACATGCCTGTTGCATCTATCATATTTGCATCGAGTGACACTATGGTCTTTTGCTTATACTCTTTTGTAACATCACAAACCGCCTTCATCATAATGTCAGGCCCCACTGTGTAACATAGATCATAACGATCTTTTTCCAGAAGCCTCTTTAAGGGTAATGTAACGAGCCCTTTTTCACCATAAGAGCCATCGTCTGTCGTAATTATGAGTTTCTTTGCAAGTTTGGTTAATTCATCTTCCAATATAAGAAGTTCCTTTGTCCTGGCCCCTATGATAATGGTAAGATCATTTCCCATATCCTTGGCATACCTGGCAATGGGTACAAGCTCTGCTATGCCCACTCCACCACCGACGAGTATCAACCTACCAGATTTTGTTATTTGGGTAGGATGCCCGAGCGGACCTGTAATACTTACAAGAGATTCCTCTCTCTTCATCCTGGCAAGGAGCCTTGTCGTCATGCCGATCTCCTGGAATATTATGGTAATGGTGCCTTTTTTGGCATCATGATCATATATGGTAAGGGGTATTCTCTCACCTGCCTCGTGCGCCATTACCATGACAAACTGGCCTGCCTTTGCATTGTCTGCAATGCGGGGGGCATATATTACCATCTTGTGAACTATTGAGTTTAGTCTCTCTTTGTTGATTATCTTATACATCTTCCCTTATCCGTTTAATCGTCTTTGCCTTGCCAGTCTTGTCATCCACTTCTATTACAACACCATTTACCCGTACATCATCCTCTGCCATCTCGAATCGCGTAGGAAGTTGTGTTAGGAACCGCGCTAGTATCTGCTCCTTCTTTCTCCCGATGACTGAATCGTGTGGTCCTGTCATGCCTACATCTGTGATATATGCTGTGCCCTGCGGTAGTATCCTCTCATCAGCAGTCTGTACATGCGTATGCGTACCTACTATAGCGCTTACTTGTCCATCCAGATACCATCCCATGGCTATCTTCTCGCTCGTCGCTTCAGCATGTATATCTACCAATATTATCTTTGTATCTTTCTTCAGATCTTCTATCTCTTTTGTGGCCTGTTTAAATGGACAGTCTACGCTCTCCATAAATACCCTGCCCACGAGATTGATGACGCCGATATTTACACCCTTCTTTGTCTTGGCAAGATACGCGCCTGCTCCTGGCGCTCCCGACGGGTAATTGGCTGGTCTTACAATATTCGGGTATTCATTTAAGAGCTCTATTACCTCTTTTCGCTTCCAAATATGATCCCCGGATGTTATGACATCTACGCCTGCATCTATAAGCTCCTTTGCTATCCTGGGGGTTATACCGCTTCCCCCTGCTGCATTTTCGCCATTGGCTATTACGATGTCTATTGCATCCCTCTTTTTGATCTTTGGTATAAGCTTTTGGACTGCATCCCTTCCGGGACTCCCTACAATGTCGCCTATGAATAGGATTTTCATATCTGATCTTTCTATTTTGCGTATTCGATTGCCCTTGTTTCGCGAATTACCGTTACCTTGATCTGGCCTGGATACTCCAGCCCTTCTTCTATCTTCTTTGTAATATCCCTTGCCAGGACTACGGACTGCGCATCGTCTAGCATATTCGGATGTACTATCACGCGTATTTCGCGGCCTGCTTGTATAGCATAGGCCTTGTCCACGCCCTTAAACGAATCTGCTATAGACTCCAGTTTTTCGAGTCGTTTTATATATATCTCCAGGGTTTCACGTCTTGCACCAGGCCTGGTCGCGCTTATGGCATCTGCTGCCTGCACGAGTACGGCCAGGAGTGTCTTTGGTTCTATGTCCTGGTGATGTGCCTCGATTGCGTGGACGACCGTCTCTGATTCATTGTATCTCTTTGCAAGGTCTGAGCCTATCTTGGCATGTGTACCTTCTACTTCATGGCTTACTGCCTTTCCTATGTCGTGGAGCATGCCTATGCGTCGTGCAAGGTTAAAATCGATCTTCAATTCACTCGCTATCACGCCCATGAGGTATGCCACCTCTTTGGCATGCTGCAACACATTCTGGCCATAGCTGGTCCTGTAGCGCAGCCTTCCAAGGAGTTTTATGATCTCGGGGTGGACATTGGCTATGCCTATATCAAAGACCGCCTTTTCACCCTCTTCGCGTATAGTATCCTGCATCTCATACTTTACTT
>CAYLIX010000015.1:0-14899 GCA_964383775.1 uncultured Planctomycetia bacterium | reverse complement strand
ATACCCTTTTTAACCCTATCCTCATTCACTCTATAAAATTCGTCGCAAGCATCCAATATCCCCGCTTCATATGGCCCATAATAGAATATTGGAGGAAGCCCGCACTCCTTTGCATGTTTATTGATTCTTTCTGTCGAGCGTGCTACATATTTCTTAAGACATCTAAGAACTCTGGGCATTTCATCTAGCCTGGGAAAGTCCTTATTGCTATATAAATAGTTATAGTATGCATCTAGCTTGTCTCGATAATTTTTCGGAAATTCCTCAATTCTTCTCTCTACTGTTTGAGAATATATACCAAGCAAAGTCAGTATCTTTACTAATCTCCTGAGGCCATTACCACCCTTTGCGTACCTCGCCCCCATCATCACCACAGCTGCGATTATCCATGCAAGTGCCTTTATGGTGGGGTCAAACCAATTTACAAAATCAGCATGCGTTTGTATAAGCGTGCTGGCGCTTGAAGCTACAGCAGATATTGCAACAATTGGAATACTCATTGTCAATACCTGCTCTGTTGTCTTTGCAATTCTCTCTTTCTTTCCATCTTGTAAGACAGTAGGAGATTCATCTGGTTCATGGAGTGATATTGTTATTTCTGAATCAGCTTCTGTAATAGGGTGTCTTATGTTATTAATTTGATGTTCGCCTGTACTATCTTCTAAAGTCACAGATACATCGTCTCTTACATTGACAGATCTGTTACCCATTATTTTCTTTCTTGCTCCGGACCTAATTAGCTCGATCCAATCCACAACATCAGCCAGATCTCTTACCTCTACCTCTTCTCCCGAGACACCAAGAAAGTCTGCATATAGAGTAACTGGCACGCGAGGTTCTAGCATATGGTCCATCAACTTTGAGTTGATCAAATGTGGTCTTAGCCTTGCTAATATTGCTATCTCTCTTTGCCTTGCCCCTTCTTTCTTTTTGTAACCAAATATAGTTGCTAATTCAGAATACGGGCAAGGCTCGTATCCATTCAACCCAAAGCGTAGCTCTAAAAATCTAAAATCCTCGGCATCCAGAAACTCCCCTGCCATCTCTACCAATCTCTCTTGTTCTATATCACCTAGCCTCTTTCCTTGTAGCTCTCTCTCATCTGGAGAGTCAGCATCTACTTCCACAAAATCCAATGCTGTTATATCGTCATCCTCTCTAAGAGGATCATCAAGTGAGTCTATTCTACCTTCTGCATTCATTCCATATTTCCATAAATCACGTATATACCTTACGTATTCCACTGGGGCCCCTGAGGCATCGGCTACCTCTTCATCGGTCGGATCCCGCTTAAGAAGATATTCTAGTCTTGCGCATTCCCAGCCCACAGATGGCATAGCCTGTTTTATGTGCGCAGGTATTCTTATTGGCGTAGAAGACTCATCTGCAACCTCTCTCCTTACCTCCTGCTCTATCCAGTATGTTGCATGTGTTGAGAGCTTATTTCCTCTTTTATGATCAAATTTTTCCCAGGCCTTTACAAATCCCACTGCACCTTTCATAAATAGATCAGCCAATGGCATACCAGGCCTAACGTATCTATTTGCAATTGAATTAATAAGGCCCCAGTTAGACTCTGCTACTCTATCTATAACATCCTCTCCACCATCCTTTCTAATAGCAAGTTCAGTCTCTTCTTCTCTTGTAAGCAATGGCTCTGTGAAAAGTACCATTGGGTCATTTGTTGTGCTGTCCGGTAATCCAATTTTTCTAACCTTACTCCTCTTGCTAGTATCCCTGCCCCCATTGCCGTTGTCTCTATGATATGCTGGCAGGCTTCTTACTTCTATATCCGTAGCAGCCATTAATCGTCTCTTTTCCAATGTCACATGGATAGTACTATCAGTTAATTCAAGGTTAAATTTAACATATCCCAATCCAATAAGTTTCGCTGCTGCTGTTCCCTCATCAGCATTCCTTATGGAAGTATCTAAGGTCTCTTCTAGAGTCGCTATCTTGATAAACTCCTCTATCCTATGCTCCAAAATATATGGATCTTCGCCATCAGCTTCAGAGGCAGCTACTTCCAATATCCCTTCTGCTACTTCTTCTATCCAGGCCTTCTGCATGGTTTCAGAGAGCCAGAGACGTCTAAGCGCTCTATTGAGGCGCCTTATCATGTTATGGTTATTAATTAAAGCCAGGTCAAACTTGCGTATGTATTCTTTAGCAATCTCGGTAGTAGACTTACCAAGCAGCCAGAGACGAACAATCTCAGCATTCCTTTCTGGATATTCATAATATGCCAATTCTGATTTTAGAAATGCACTTAGCTTGCCTCCTCTTTTCTTAAGATCAAGTACCTTTCTAAGATGCGAAATAGCTGCTTCACCTAATTGAACCTTATGGATATCTCTTTTGCAGGCTTCTTCATATTCTACTCGCGCTCTGATATCTGGACAGTGGTTTAAAATCTTCAGCACAATTGATGTATAGTTACTAACACTGGCTTGGCCTAAATAAAAACCTTCTTTATGTCCTATCTCCTCATTATTTAGGCCATCTATCAAATATTCTACTATTTTCTCCTCTATGTTTGGCCATTCTACCTCTTCATTATTTTGAATTATTCCTGGAAAATTGCCTACAATGATATTTCGATATTGCCTATACCACTCTAATAGCTCATTTTTGTCTAGACACCTAACAAAGTGGCGAACAAGCCTTAAGGTAGTATTCCGCGGCGCTACCAATTTGATATATTCTTTATATTCATCCGCAACTGCTTCCCTGGGTATGTCCTCTTCACTGGGATACCTCTTAAGGAGCCTTCTTATTATCTCGTACCCCTGATTCAATACAACTTTAGTTGTGCTAACAGAACCTAATCTCTTTGGAAATGCTGTAAGAAGCCTTGGGCTGAGTGGTGAAATGCCCAATCTATATCTTAGTACGTCTCCATGATTCAGTGGAAGATATGCTATAATAGTTTCAATCTGCTTCCTACGTAAATCTACTAATTCGCGCAACTCTTCGTTAGATAAGTATATCCTGCTTAGGAGCTTCTCTGCGCTGGGGGCATCTCTTTCAGCCTTAACATAAAGTGATAGTGTAAGATGGTTAAGCCTTGAACGTGATATATCAGCATTACTAAATGCGCTTGCCTCAAGCATCTTTCTCTTCTCTTTATCCGGCATAAGGCGCATTGTCATCCTTGCCTTTCTTGGTGAAAGTGCTCTTCTCCTCTGCTGTTTACCTTGTATGCTCATCACAGCTACTGCAGCAGACATCCATAAAATAGTCTTTAAGATAGAACTTAGCCATTCATTCTGCTCCACTGCTGTCTCATATATAGTTGAAGCTATAGCTCTATATATCTCACTTGAGGCAAAGAGTGTGATGAGGAGGATTACAAGACCGCCTGGGCCACCTCTCCTACGGTGATTGGGCTTTCTATTTGTATATCTCTTCTTATGTCTCTGTTGACGCATCCATTCTGTGACTGCATTAAAGATCTTGGGACGCGATATTGCATATACCATACCTGCAGTAAATAAGACTGCGTATGAAATTTCCGGAGACATCCTATGTAATAAGCTATAGACTATTGTGCTGGACAGGATTCCTATAAGAAGTTTAAGGGATCTTGGGGTAGTACTCTCTAATTGTTCAATATTCTCGGTAGTAGGCCTGCGCCACCATTCAAAATGTACTATAAGATATGCTAATAAGATTAGAAGATCAACTGGTAGCACAATAATATAAAGGAGCTCACGTGAATAATAGTGCGCTGCCAATGTGCCAGGGATTGCAAGCATTATCCCAGCAATCAGCACACCTTTTAAGACTGCCATAATACCTTCAATGGTAGGAGGTGCAAAATTTGCAAACAATGGGTCTTTTAGTGTGCTTGTATGCAGAGTTTCAGGTTTGGTAATAAAATATAGGGCGTTTCCAGTATCAGGGATTTCATTAACTACAACCTCCATCTTACCATCCTGTTCAAATATAGCAGTAATCACTTCCTCATCTTCCTCTTGAAAATTCCAGGCCATTGCCCTACCGCCTGGTTTTAGTATTGTAACAAGCCCCTTGGCAAAACGCTTAAGTGTGCGGCCTTCGGGATCTCCATCCCAATGGTGCATCCATGTCTTAGGCTCAAAGGTATCAGGATCATACCAGGGCATGTTCCATACGCACCTATCAAAATCAATATCAAAGACCCTTCTTCCGTCTTTAGATATAATATTATCATGAACCTTGGCATTTAATTCAAAACCTGCTATCTTTGCTAATATGCGTGTATTTGCTATCTCAAAAGGATTTATGCCTGCTGCATATACCTCTCTCTTTGTAACTAAAGAAGCTACCCATGCCTCTATACCTGTTCCAGGACCTACTATTAATGTGCTATGTCCCTCTTGGAGACTCAACTCTTCGCTTTTGTAAAGGCTTGGTAAGATCTCTTTCGCTTCATTTGGTGCAAAATAGACAGTGGGAAGTATAGGAAATACAAGTTTATGGAAGCCTTCTTCTTCATTAGCAATCTTATATAATTCTTCTCGTTGCTTTAATAATTGATGCGGTGTAAAGCTCGATGTCTCTGTCTCTCCTGTCTCTTTGTTTATCTTAACAAATCCAAATGGTCTTTCATGCCCTATAATCCGCGGCATCTCATGATGTTTAATCCCTGTATTTCGACTATGATGATTTCTATATCTTGCAATGGCTGCCTGGTCATCTTCCCACTGCCTTGCAAATTCTAGCCAATCCTCTTGTGCATCATCATTCCCTGGCTTCGGTACATCAAAATAGAGATGGGCCATATCTAGAAATGAATAGATAGCTACATTTTGAAGTTCAGGAGCAAGGCTGAATGGAGCAGTGTCAAGAGGCACAGGAAGTATGGCAATCAAGCGGTCTTCTCTATATACAAGATCATATGTATCTGTGTTTCCGAGATTAAGACCTGCTATGCCCCTCTTTACAGTGGTACCTTCATAGGTCTCATCACTTGGTTGTATCCAGGCTCTACGGACAGTAAATTCTAGGTTATCCTTTGCCATCAGATTTATCGAGTGTTGGATCAGGGGTTCAAGCTTTTTTGGATCATCCAACCCCAATTCATATAGAAATTCCCGGGCAGGTTGAGGCATAGATAGGTCAGATAGGACACCTGTAGCTGTATCATTTGATACTTTGGTAGCTTCTACAGAAAGAGGAACTATAATCTCTCTAATTCTAAGCCATAATTTATCCCACAAACGAATGATCTTGCTATCCGGCTTACCTATCACACCTTCAACTTCATCTACAGCTGCTTGCGCACCTATATTTTGAACTCTTCTAAGCTGGCTCCAGTCACTCCTGTCAAATCCATAGCAAGTGCTGTTTATGGTAAAGCAGAGGATAAGAAGCCAGGAGATTATTTTTTTGTAGGGCAGGTTAAAGCTTGTCCCATAATAGGGCATGGCCTGCTTATATGATATTAGTCTTATAATAGTCTCTGTTGTCTTTCTTAGCATATATGTGTACTCGTGTTGTTTTGCATTCTTTTGCCCTATAAAAGCATAGCTGAGCCCATATATATACCCCATATAAGCTCAGCTATCCCCTATAATAGCTGTAACTACAGTCTTTATAAAACGTTATGTTAAATACAGATAAAAAAAGCCCTTGACTTTGTTTAGTTGTTTATATTATATCATATATAATACAAAAGTCAAGGGTTACATACTAACTTTTTTAATGTTTAACACAAGTAGATTATTAGGGAAAGATTATTGGGCGGCGACTGATGGGTCTGTCAGGAAGCAAGAAATTTTGTATCGCAAGATTTTTGGCGTTGTGAGCGAGACATTAGATTTTTTGGGCCAGATGTAGATTAATTATTGGTGCTTTTAGGGCTTACGGCGAAAAAATTGCCTATGCAGATCCATGTCTGCAATTTTAGAGCCGTCCCTTTGCCGGCAGCGTAGGGACAATGCCAAGCTATGCTTGGCATTGTAAGTCCAAAAGCACGGCACAAAAAATCTGTCGAGCGAGCAATGCCAAAAATCTACAAGCGGAGGTGTGCTCTCTCACGCTTCTAGCTATTATTCCTTAAATATCTCGGCTGTGAAGATATATATCTCAATGCCTTCTTTCTTCCAAGCATCAGAGGGAAGCCCTGCCTTCTCTGCACACAAGACTGACAAAAATTCTTCCTTGGAGTAAGCAAACTCTGCTGCAACCTGCGGTAAGAATAGACCACTCCTAAACCCACTCTTAACTAAGACACCGTGCTTACCCATTACTATCTCTTCTGGATCATTGATCAGCTTCATCTTTGATAGTACTGATATCTCAATGTCTATATCATCTACTTCTTCTTCAGTTACAGGCATAAAACGCGTATCTTCAAATGCTGCTGCAATGGCCATATTCCTGATGGTAAGACATAATGGGCCCCTACCTATTGTCATGCCAATACATCCGCGCAACTTCTTATTCTTATGCAGGGTAACAAATGCGCCCAGGCTCTCATTGAGAAGTGGGTCGCTCTCTTTTACATCGAGTATCTTCTTTGTCTTGGCATATTCTGCGATCGTATCCCTTGCTACCTTGAGCAGTCTCTTCTTCTGAGTATCATTAAACATATTCTTCACCTTAATCTTTTGCTTTAACCTCTTCTTTGTATAATGCAGCGCTAAGATATCCCACTACCTTGTCCTTCTTTCCTACAGTATCCATGGAGTTTGCATATTTTAGAATAGAGATGTTGTCTGCGCCAAGCCCCTTTGCAGCTATTAGCGTAGCAAGGACTGCTCCTCTTCCACATAGCTGTGCTTCTTTTGATGAGATCTTTTCTCTCAAGAGTTTATCGTCAAGTTTCTTAAGTATGTCTATTGTAAATTGATCCATGTCACAAGCCTCTTTATAGGGGCGAAAATGGGACATGTCTGTGCTTCCGATGATGAGTACATTCTCTTTATCTTTTAGTACCTTGGATAGTACATCACCCAATATCTTTGAATTTTCATAGGATTGATATCCTATTAAGATCGGGACTATCTTTATATTATTGCCAAATATATGACTGATAAAAGGCAGCATATTCTCTGCAGAATGTTCCTTTACAAAGGCCTCAGGATTGAAATAGAGCTTATCATGACTCATTATAAGCTCGCGTGCAATATCTTTGTTTACTTTTAAGAGTCCATATGGTGTCTCTAAAGATCCCCGGTCATATACAGAGATAGCGTCATAACGTTTTCTATGGTTAAATGCGACTACTATGATAGTATTGAGTTTAAGGTTTGATATGGCTTTAAAGGCATAAGCAGTAACAGAGCCTGAGTAGATATATCCAGCATGTGGAGCTATGAGGGCAATGATATTAGGCGGAATTTGGTCAATCTTGGCGTCATCTAGATAGCCTTGCAGCATACTAGAGAGCATCTCTCTATCTTTGGGATATGCATTTCCAGCATACTCTGCCTTCTTTACCTCGTCAGCAAGTACGCTTGAGGCAAGCATGAGAAACATAAGTATTACCGCTAATCTTCTCATATGCATTAAGCTATTATTCTTCATTTAAGGTCCTTCGCTTCGCGACTTTCAAAGGTCCTTCGCTTCGCCAGAAATCCTCCTAAACGTCGGATTTCTTGGCTTGCTCAGGATCAAGCCTGCCTTTGGCAGGCTTGGTGGAGCGGAGGGAATTCGAATCCCTGACCTCCTCGTTGCGAACGAGGCGTTCTCCCAGCTGAACTACCGCCCCAAATTTTCGAAGAAAATTTGATCCTGAGGCGCTGTTAAACGATGCGACCCAAGGGAGCATCGTAAGCGCCGAAGGACCTTTCACCCGCCTAAGGGTATTTTCTTCCTCAGGCCCGTCATAATAGTATTGTAATGGATATCAACTGTGTCGTTATAATCCTTTGCATACCCGCCTGCTAGCACGCATGTTATTGGCACACTAAAATTATGCGCTGTTTCAAAGATAAATTCATCGCGTGCCTTTAAACCATCTATGGTGAGTGCAAGGTTGCCTATCATATCATCTTTATAAGGATCTGCGCCTGCTACATATACCACGATCTCTGGTTTAAAGTCATTCATTATCTTTGGGATATGGCTTTTAAGCTGATTTAAGTATTCCTCATCTCTTGTAAAATCGCGCAGACCAATATCCAGATTGCTCCTGGGTTTATGGTACGGGTAGTTATTTTCTTGATGGATGGAGAAGGTAAATACGCTGTCGTCATTTGAAAACGTAAAAGCAGTGCCATTACCCTGATGAAGATCGCAATCTATGACGAGCGCCTTCTTTATTTTTGCATCCTTCTGCATTTTCCTTATACCCACTGCAATATCATTCAATACACAGAATCCTTCGCCATGATCTGGAAAGGCATGATGGAAACCTCCACCCAGGTGTATACCCATGCCCTCTTTTAATGCTATATCCATTGCCAGGATAGTGCCCCCGACACATAGATATGATGCATTGACCAACCTCTCAGAGTAGGGTAATTCCAGCGTAAAGATTTCTGAGGGGGAGAGGGATCCAGTCTTTAGCTTATGCAGATACTCCTTATCATGGACCAGGAGAATATCATCATCAGACGCCGGCTTGGGCTCTATAAAACTGGAGGGGCTTAAGCCATCATCACTTATCAGCTTCTGATATATAAGCTTATACTTAATGGTAGGAAATACATGTTGGCCTATGTCGACGTAGTAGTCCTTCGAATAGACTATCCCGGAAAAGGACATGTAACTATCTTTATAATTTTAGGAAACTTTATTATGTAAGTTGCGAGATCATGCTCTCTACAGCTTCAGTAATCAGGCCCCAGTCTTCCTGATTATGAATGGCGAACTTCTGCTTTCTTGCCCATCTCTCGCCCTTCTTCTGCCATAGATACAAGCATACCTGCTTCCTACCCCATGATTCCACCATTACTACAGCAGACCACCATCCAAACCTCTTATTGATGGTCTTGTGCTCTAGTACTTTTAACGGCGGTACTATGGGTATCTTCTCTTCCTGACGCGTCTTCCTCTCCATCGTCATACCTCCTGTCTTCTTAATGAAACCACATGGTTTGGCGTATCGCCTTCCAAGACTATATGGCCTTCACGGGCCAGCCATCCTATGCTCATGAGTATTACATCTCTATGAGCGTCTACCTTCTCTATAATCTTTGCCAAATCCACTTTTTCGCTTTTGTCTAAAAGATGCCAGATCTCTCCAGCTACAATGCCTAATTTCGTTATCATGCGACCCCACCCCCTCGACTATTCCTTGCCCTTTGTGGCAATATTAACATTATTAATTCCTGCGTCACGGCATAAGTCCCAGACATTAACAACCTTGCCCATAGATGCGTCTCTATCTGCCCTTATGAGTATGTCTTTATCTTGTTTTGCCGCACCATCAAGATTCGTGTGGAGCTTATCCAGTGCAACGGCCTCACTGTTGATCATTACCTTATTCTCTCTTGTAATATCAATGATAAAATCTTCTCCGGGTAAAGAGATGCTGGTTACTGCGCCCGGTAGATTTACCTTTATGCCCTGCTGCGCTATAAAATTTGAAGTGAGCATAAAGAATATCAGAAGAAGAAAGATCACATCTATAAGTGGTGCAATATCTAGTCTGCCTTTTTCAAGCTCTATGGAACGTTTAAATATCATTCGCTATACCTGCCTCTGTGACAAGATGTTGACGAGATCCGTTGAACTCTTCTCCATATCGAGAACGATCCTATCTACCCTGCTTACCAGATAGTTATATGCTACAAATGTCGGGATAGCTATTGAGAGACCTGCCACTGTAGTAATGAGCGCCTCCCAGATACCACCTGCTAAATCACCTGCGTTTACTATGCCAGACTTCTCCTGTATCACCTGAAATGCCTTTACCATGCCCAGGACAGTGCCTAAGAGACCCAGTAGAGGTGTGATATGCGCTATAGTTGCCAGGACACCTATATTCTTTTCAAGCTCAGGGACTTCATGCACTCCTGCATCCTGTATTGCCTCTCTTATCTCCTGCTTAGACCTGTCATGCTTTAATATACCGGCCTTTAAGATATTGGCTACAGGGCCGCCTGTGCGGCTGCATATATCTATCGCCTCTTTTATCATGTTCTTACGCAGTGTGGTGCCTATCTCAGACATAAATTTTACAGTATTTATGCGAGCACAATAGAGCTGCCATACTCTCTCTAAGAATATTGCAAGAGCTGCTATAGAACAGAATAGGATGAGATACATTATAATCCCACCCTTTTCAAACCATATCCACATAACTTACCCTCTATGTACTATAATATAGGATATTACCATATGATTATATCATATATGTGCTATATAAGACAAGTCCAAAATATTGTGCAGCGGCAAGCGGAGGCAATTCCTGGAGCTGCTGTTTATAGAACATCTTTCAGATATTGTCCTGTGTAGGAGGCCTTGATTTTGACTATCTCTTCCGGCATCCCACTTGCCACAACCCTGCCTCCCCTATCTCCACCTTCAGGCCCAAGGTCTATGATATAATCTGCCGTCTTTATTACATCCAGGTTGTGCTCTATTACTAGGACGGTATTCCCTGCATTTACAAGGCGCTTTAGTACAGATAAGAGCTTATCTATATCTGCAAAATGGAGGCCTGTTGTAGGCTCGTCGAGGATATAGAGGGTATTTCCTGTGGCCCTCTTGGATAATTCAGTAGCAAGCTTTACTCTCTGTGCTTCTCCACCTGAAAGTGTAGTGGCAGACTGGCCTAGTTTTACATATCCTAATCCTACATCGGCCAGTGTATTGAGCTTGCTCTTTATAGGTGGGATATTCTTAAAGAGCTCCAGTGCTTCATTTACACTCATAGAGAGGATGTCAGATATGGATTTACCCTTATACTTAACCTCCAGGGTATTCTCATTGAACCTGTGGCCTTTACACACCTGGCACCTTACATAGACATCCGGCAGAAAGTGCATCTCTATCCTCTTTGTGCCGTCACCTGTGCATGCCTCGCATCTTCCGCCCTTTACATTAAAGCTAAACCTGCCAGGCTTGTATCCACGCATCTTTGCCTCTGGCAGCTTTGAAAATAAGACTCTTATAGGGCTGTAGAGCCCTGTGTATGTAGCAGGATTACTCCGCGGAGTCCTGCCTATGGGTGATTGGTCTATTACTATAACCTTGTCTATGTGCTCCATACCTTTTATCTCTTTATGCATTCCCGGTTTTTCACGTGATCTATAAAACTTTCTTGCCAGGGCCCTATAGAGTATCTCATCTATAAGTGTAGATTTGCCTGAGCCTGATACACCAGTAATGCATACGAATAATCCCAGGGGAATGCTTACATCAATAGATTTAAGATTGTGCTCGCTTGCCCCTACAATAGTGAGCTCTTTGCCTTTAGTGGGGACTTTACGGATCTTGGGTATTGATATCTTGAGCTTGCCAGTAAGGTACTGCCCTGTCAGAGATTCTTTGCACTTAGTAATATCTTCGAGTGTTCCGTTGGCTACTACCCTGCCACCGCCTTCACCTGCGCCAGGCCCCAGGTCCACTATATGGTCAGCCTCCCTTATTGTAAATTCATCATGCTCGACGACGATTAGGGTGTTGCCCAGATCTTTTAAGGCTTGTAAGGTGGCGAGTAATTTCTTGTTGTCCTTCTGGTGCAACCCGATACTCGGTTCATCAAGAATATAGAGCACACCCATGAGGCCTGCGCCTATCTGTGTAGCAAGACGTATCCTCTGCGCCTCTCCGCCAGAGAGCGTGTTTGATGATCGGTTTAATGTAAGGTAATCGAGACCAACATTTGTAAGAAAACTGAGCCTCGAATTTATCTCTTTTAAAGCCTGGTGTGCTATCAGGCGTTCTTGTCTTGTAATATCGAGATTGAGAAAGAATTCTTTTGCGTCTCTTATGGCCATAGCGCATACATCCATGATATTTTTACTGCTTATCGTCACTGCCAGGCTCTCTCTATTTAATCTCAAGCCATGACATTCAGGACAGGGCAGTATAGACATATACTTATTTATTTCGGTCTTTATAAATTCACTCTCAGTCTCCTGAAAACGCCTCTCAAGATTAGCTACTATGCCTTCAAACCATCCACCCTCATGCTCGTCGCCATAAAGGATTATATTCTTTGTCTTTTTGTCAAACTTTCGAAACGGCGTCTCAACATCAAAATCATATTCCCTGGCAAGGGATCTTAGTAATCTACGATAGTATAAGACGATACCCCTTCCACCCCTTCTCCATGGTTGTACTGCAGAGATAAGCGGTCTCGATTTGTCAGGGATAATGAGATCCGGGTCGATCTCCATCTTATTGCCTAAACCACCGCATTTAGTACATGCGCCGTATGGGGAATTGAATGAAAATGCCCTTGGGGTAAGCTCTTCGTAACTTATACCGCAATGTATACACGCGTGTTTTTCACTATATAGGTGATCACAAGACTCTTTGCCTTCTACGATATTTATGATGACAGTGCCTGCTCCGAGCTTTAGCGCAGTCTCAATTGAGTCGGTCAAGCGTTTCTTAATATCACTCTTTAATATGAGTCTATCTACGACTACTTCTATTGTGTGCTTTAATTTTTTATTCAGGCTGGGCGCTTCTTCGAGCTCTACGATCTTTCCATCTATTCGCACACGAACAAATCCTTCTTTCTCTACCCTTTCGAGGATATCCTTGTGCTCTCCTTTTCTGCCGCGTACCATTGGGGCGAGGATAAGCACATCTTTACCAGATTCTTTCATGACCTTGGATACGATCTCTCCTGCAGATTGCTGTGATATGGGTCTCTGGCATTTATAACAATGGGGCCTGCCTATTTTGGAATAGAGAAGCCTCAGATAATCATAGATCTCGGTCTGCGTGCCTACTATACTTCGCGGATTTGCGCCCGCTGTCCTCTGCTCTATGCTTATCGACGGAGACAGCCCTTCTATATACTCTACATTGGGCTTCTGGAGTTGTTCCAAAAACTGCCTTGCGTAGCTGGATAGACTCTCTACATATCTACGCTGTCCTTCCGCGTATATGGTATCGAATGCAAGACTCGACTTACCAGAGCCACTAAGGCCTGTGACGACTATCAGCTTGTTGCGCGGGAGCTTAAGATCTATATTCTTTAGATTATGCTCCTTTGCCCCTTTTATAAATATATTATCTTTCATAATTATTTTAAGTTTAAGGGGACGGTCCCCCGCAATCTTAGAGAGGCCGTCCCCCCATATTGAATATTACTACCTTCTTCTTCTCTTCTTCTTTCTGCCGCCGCGAAGCATCTTCGCTGAGCAGACATCACCCTTCTTATCGATGAAATAGAGGTATCCCTTCTTCTTCTTTATGCCGCACTTATGGACTACTTTGCGGCCGCCGCCCTTCTTCTTGCCGCGAGCCATCTTCGTCTCGTATGCGTGGCCATTCTTGCCGACGAAGTAAAGATATCCCTTCTTCCTCTTTATTCCGCATTTGCAGACTTTGCTTGCCATGTAATTCACCCCCTCTCATTTTGTAAATTTTATTCAAGTTCCAATATTTATGCTATCAACGATATTCTTTATCGTTGCTATAGCCGATAGTAGAGCCAGATAACTCGTCTTCGGGTTTTCAGGTGATGGCACATTTCGTGCCTGTATGAAAAATTCGCCTGCCTTGCTGGACACCTTTATCTCATGCGTGTTAGAGTTTGCCTTTGGAGAACAGATGATCTTGACCTTTGTTTTGTCCATTCCTACTCCTGCCAAACCAAGGATACATGATACATTTATATTCTTCGGGAATGCCTTTATAGCATCGCGCGCTGAACCATCAAATATGACAGTATCGCCTTTTAAGGTATCGAGGTCTATCTTCTTCTCTTGTATGTATGGCGCTCCTTTAAGGCCTTTTACTGGCTTTGTAGTAGTAAGCGTAATAGTATCTATACCTGCCAATGCTGCTGCCTTTATACCGTCGAGCCCAAGGATAGCCCCACTCGGTATATATACCTTACAACCGGCTTCTCTTGCCAAAGAGATAAAGTCCTGAGTGCCAGCCAAGGCGCCTACGCTCATTATCATTACATCCTGTCTCGCCTTTATGGCCTTGTCCAGTAATTCTGTGGCTGCCTCTACTGACGCTGCCTCTACCACAAGATCGCTTACCTTGATTAGGCTATCCATTGAGTCAACAATGGCCGCCTTAGAAGAGATCGTTGTTTTTAATGCCTCTGCCTTAGCCTTATCCATATCAAAGAGCGCTCTTAAAAGTACTCTATTCTTAAGTTTATCAGCGCAATATTCTGCAATGGCCTTGCCTATTGTGCCACATCCTATTATGCCTATCTTTAACATTCTTTCTTAAACTCCTGATATCGCTGACCCGCTCGGTTCGCCTGAAACCTCCAGCATCTTATCGAGCGAACGCTTTGCCTTTTGGGCGATATCCTTTGGGACCTTTACTTCGTACTTTAAGAATTCCAATGAATGCAATACCCACCCCAGGGTAGTAAGTTTCATGCTGGGACATATGAGCTGTTCCGTCGGTAAAAAGAATTCTTTATCGGGATTGTCTTTTTTTAATTTATAGAAGAGTCCGCTCTCAGTCGCTATGATAAACTTCTTCTTACTCGATGTCTTAACGCTCTTTATCATGCCTCCTGTACTCGTTATGATATCAGAGAGGTTCAATACCTCAGTATTGCATTCTGGATGGGCTATTACTATTGCATCAGGATGCGCATCCTTTACCTTCTTTATATGCTCTTCCTGTACTTTTATATGTGTGGGGCAGAATCCTTCCCAGAGGATGATCTCCTTATCCGGTACATTAGACTGTACAAATTTCCCCAGGTTCTTATCCGGCACAAATATCACCTTCTTCTCTTTAAGAGACTTTACTATATTTACGGCATTGCTGGAGGTACAGCAGATATCACTCTCTGCCTTAATAG
>CAYLIX010000014.1:0-15092 GCA_964383775.1 uncultured Planctomycetia bacterium | reverse complement strand
GTCACCCATCTCTTTGTAGCTCTGGACAGCACCTTGAGTTACAAAATTAATATCCCAAAGATATGCGATCGTTGCTATAGTGCGCTGGAAGCCTAGCATAAAGGCCATCTTTGCAGCCTGTGCATCTTTTGTAGGTAGATGAAGGCTTATCTGTGAATTAGGGTCTAGTCCTGTTAATGCAGTTGTTAATTGTAATTTTTCTTCGGCTGGCATACCATCAAAGCTAACGGAGAGGAAGGATCGATTCTCTTGAGAAGTCTCTACAGCTTGCTTAGGCTCACCATAGAATACTGTTATACCCTTCTTATCTTTTCCAAGGCTCTCTTCTAACATCTGTTCGATATGCGGGGCTAATGATTCTAGGCTTTGCGGTAAGAGGAGGGTGAGTTTGTCCTTGCCGTCTTTGGCCAGATCGTAAAGGCGCGCACCCAATTCTATAAATAAGTTATCCAAGGTAAGATCATTCAATGTACCTGTAGTCTTAAGCGCTTCTTCAAGTACCTCAGGAGGAGATCTACCTGCGAGCGCCATGGGCAAGAATAGCTTCCAGCTCATAAGTCCGAATCTATCCGCATTATTAGTTCGATTTAATATAGGTGCAGACTGGAAATGCAGACCCAATTCTGCTGCCTGCGCCTCCATCTTACCTGGGTCGCCCATGAGCCATAGATGTTCCTTGCTATCTAGTCCGGCTTTCTCAAATACACTTATAAAGAAGTCGCGATTTACCTTTACCTCTTCAGTGCCACCAGTCTTACCAAGACAGAATACAAGGGTCTTTTTAAGGGCAGCCTCAAGATCATCTTCTGTAGGAGAGTCCCTCTTTGAGATCTTCTTCAGTATAGAATCCACAGCTCCGGGTGAGGTGTTATTAAGGACATATATGCCGTGTGCTTCATGATCATCTATAGTCAGTATAGGATTGCTCGAGCCACCCATACCAATAAATATAAAGCTGTCATACTCTTTTCTTAAGTCTCGCGCAGTTCTTTCAAACTCTTCGAGCTCATCCCCCCCATCTATCAATGCGGCTTCTGCATAATCCCACCAATCCATCAAAGGTGTTCCATCTTCACCTAGATGAATCTCCTTTTCAAAACTGCCGCTTTGAAGCTGTTCAATAAATGCTTCATCTTGTAACCTATTTAAGGCCTCTGTATGTTCTGCAGGCTCTGATGTAGCAAGTCTATCTTTGATTACTTGGGCTATATCAGTGGTTGCCAGTACGGATGGATCGCTATATGCCTCTCTATCGGCTTCGGCCTCTTCAAGGCGGCCAACCGGCATAGTTGCAGGCGCATTAATGAGGCGCTTTGCCAGTGCAGCCCTTGTGTCTAGATCGCCTGTTGCTGCATTGGCAATATCTATAAGCACATCACAAAAAGCATCCATCTCTTCTTTTGTTGCTGTTTCTGTGGGTTCTATCATGAGTGCATTTCCTACTATCAATGGAAATGCCACTGTAGGTGGGTGAAAGCCTTCATCCAACAATAGCTTTGAAATATTTTTTGCATTTCCGCCATGATCAAACAATGCTTTCTTGGGTGCAATGACGAATTCATGCATTCTGTGTTTTTCAGGTGCGTATTTTATATCATAATGATCGCTTAATCGAGCATACATATAATTTGCGCTTAAGACTGCCTGTCTACTGACTTCTCGTAGTCCTTCATAGCCAAGCGTTCTTAAATAAGCATAAGCTTTGATTATTACTCCCACATTACCAAAATTGGTGTGTATCTTGCCTATTGAGTTTTTACCGACTGCCCTTAATCTATATCCTTCCTCTTCCTTTGTGATTATAGGCCCAGGCAGATATCCTGTTAAGAATGCCCTTACTCCAACAGGACCTGAGCCTGGTCCTCCACCACCATGAGGAGTGCTGAATGTCTTGTGTAAATTGAGCTGGCATATGTCTGACCAGTCACCAGGACGTGATCGCCCTACTATTGCATTGAGATTTGCTCCATCCACATATACCAATCCCCCAACCTCATCGTGCATATAATCATAGATCTCTTCTATTCTCTTTTCGAAGAGTCCTAAGGTATTTGGATTTGTTATCATTATTCCTGCTATTCGGTCTACTCCATATTGAGCAACAGTCTCTTTGAGGACCTCAAGATCTATAAGTCCGTCTTCACCAGTCTCAATTACTGCAACATCTGAGAACCCTGCAAGTATAGCTGAGGCTGGATTGGTTCCGTGTGAAGAGTCAGGCACTATGATTATATCTTTTGGTTTTTCTTCATTCACATTATCATGATAAGCCCGTATGATCTTAAGGCCTGTGAGCTCGCCATGTGCGCCTGCAGCAGGCTGTAATGTAAATTCCTCAAACCCGCAGATCTGGGATAACATTTTCTCTGTCTTGTACATAATCTCTAATGTACCCTGTAAATGTTCTTCTTTCTGGCGAGGATGTACTTCTGTAAATCCTGGGAATGCTGCTACAATCTCGTTTATAATAGGATTGTATTTCATTGTGCATGATCCGAGTGGATAGAATCCATCATCAATGCCAAAATTAACCCCTGCAAGTGCTTCAAAGTATCTCTTTAGCTCTCCTTCATCTATATCTGTTAGCAGGTCTGATAGATCGTCTCTCTTATTGAGCCCCTGACCTCTTAAGATCTCTATCTGTCTTGAGTCTAATCCTGCTATTTTAGTTCTTGAGCCATTACTTATAGTTTTGAGTGCTTGTATGAGCTTATCTGCATCATCTTGAGTGGTTGTATCTGTGAACGAAAGGAGCATAGTTTTATCAGATATCTTTACACCGCCTATTACTCCATTTTCCAAGAGCAATTCATTTACCCTATTAGCAGGTAAATGGGAAGTGAGCTGAAATTCAGTAAATATGCCGCCAGTATATTCCACTCCAAAGCCATTAATTTTAGAGACTCTTTTTGCAGTATCTATCGCTAAATTATGTGCTGCTTTTACAGAATCTCCTAGCTTGTTAGTACTTAACATGGAGAGGAGATATGCAGTAGCTGTAAGTGCGCAGTGTGCTTCATTTGTGCAGATATTGGAAGATGCCTTATCACGCCTTATGTGCTGTTCTCTTGTGGTTAATGTAAGCCTGTATCCTTTCTTACTAGTGCTATCCTCTGCTGTACCTGAAAGCCTACCAGGTAATGCGCGAATTAATCTTGCATCATGCCTTGTTGCTATTACGCCGAGTGCTGGTCCTCCAAGATTGAGCCTATTTCCTAGCGGTTGGCCTTCTGCAACGACAATATCTGCGCCATATTCTGCAGGTGCAGTAAGGTGTGATAATGAGTGTAAGTTAGCGCTTATTGTAAATAGAGCGCCTGCATCATGAACCAAATTAGAAATCTGCCTCAAGGCTGTGGTAGAATTTGCAGCACCTACAAAGTTAGGCTGTTGTATTATAACGCTCGCTAAATCTTTACCCGCATCTTCTATCTCCTTAGCAAGGTTGTCTATATCTACCTCTAATATCTTAAGCTTAGATCCTTTTGCATATGTATCTAGCACTTCTTTATGTAATGGATTTAATCTTCCTGCCACAATAATCTTGTTTCTCTTTTTGCCTGAATGAATATATGTCATCATAGCAGCTTCTGCTATTGCAGTACCACCATCATATAGGGATGCATTGGCTACACCCATGCCTGTAAGTTTGCATATTAGGCTTTGGAATAGATAGATTCCCTCAAGAGTTCCCTGCTGGCGCTCTGATGAGTATGGCGTGTAGCATGTATAGAATTTACGTAATGCCCCTACAGCACCTACCAATTCAGGTACATGTTGATGATATATGCCGGCTCCAAGGAAACTCGGCATCTCCGTTACAGGCGTATTCTTCTTGCTCAATTCAAGCATGTGTCTATATAGCGCTTCACGGTTAAGCGGTGCTTCAAGGTCCATTGCCTCATTATATTGAGCGCTTTTTGGTATTACGCTGAAGAGCTCATCTTCAGACTCAATGCCGATTACTCGTAACATCTCTTGTCTCTCGCTCTCTGTAACAGGTATATAGTTTGGCATTCTCTCTCTTGGAAATTCCGCTAATGCATTCTCCGGATCAGTTACTTCTGATGGGATTGTGTTTTCATCCTCATCAGTCCATCCCTTCTTAAATGCCAATACAAAGAGAGTGATTCCAAGGACTACTGAACCGAATGCAGTCAAGAATGGGTTGTCACTGATAATGGAAAACCATATGCTTGCCCCTACTGCGGATCCTATTATTGTCCAAGCAGTGATGCGCTTGTATAACTGCTTCTTGTCTTCCGTCATTTTTTGGGAGATTGCTTCTGTGAGTACAACAATATCTCCTTTAAACCAATTATAGATAGGTCTAAGGCAGGCAAAATACAGGAAAGTCCCAAGGATTAATGTGGCAGCGATTTGTCCTATAATAGTATCAAGGTTTGTTCCAGTTCCTGTAACTTCACCTTTGCATCCGGTGATGAGTGTGAAGGCCAGGCCTACGAATGCAAGAGCTACCCATGCAATCCCGTTTAAGAATAGTCCCTTATCCCCCACTGATGCGCCTTCTTCATCAGTGAATAGATCTCCCATGGTATTACCTGGAGAAGGCTTGTCTCTATTCTCTGCGGGTGTCTCTTCTAGCGTTTTGGCATCTCTGAATACAAGTGCGAAGCGCCCCTTTGACATATCTATGCCAGTGACTACAACTGAAAGAGTGCTATCAACAGGGTGGTCTTCTAATGTTCCTGATAAGCGTGAAGCCTCTAAAGTACCTCTGTATTGTTCAGGGCCTTTTCTACCATTGACTGTGGCCTCAACGCGTAATCTACCTTCTCTTTCTAAAACATATACAACTTTTGCTGGTAGGATAGTCTTTCTGTCTCTAAGCTCTCTGAATCTTCTATCCGGCCTCTGTATGCCTTTCCTTATACTTAAATGTACTGTTCCATGTTTTGTTCTTATTACATAAGCTTCTATCTCTTCTCCTACTTTGCCAACAGAGCGTAATGGCACGTGCTTCCAATCAAGTTCAGCTGCATATAATGTAGCTTCTGATCCATCTGGGAGATCCAGGTGGATGCAATTCCTATTGTCATCAAAATGCTTTATAGTAGCTCTTACGCGCTGGCCATTACTATAATCACTCTGACCAGCCGGTTGGTGAGTGTTGTCATCCCCAAATAGATCATCTGCAGAGGCGTCATTTCTTCCAAAGAAGAAGTTTAATCCAAATGAAGCGAATGCTATGCCGAATAACATTGCAATAGTACTGAGGGACTCCTGTCTAATGATAGCCTTAATTGTAAGAATCGTATATGCTGTGCCAAGAGTAACAAATAGCATGCCCAGTAATTTCATCATCTTAAACTCTTCACCCTGTGGCTTAAAAATTCTTTTTAACCATCTGCCAATATCTTCTATCTCAGGTCTTAGTAGATTGACATACATCAAGATTATGCCACCAGCAACCAATACTAGCGTAGCCGAGAATCCTGCACTTCGAAGTTCAGAATTTTCATTTTTAATAAGCCAATGCAGTCCCTTTATTGTAGCTAAAGCTACTGCCCCCAACCCTATTGCAAGCATTGGCTTAATCATACCTGCACCATCTTCTGTACTTGATCTGCCTACACCCTTTGATAGGGGTTCTGGGCTCTCCTCATGCTCCTTGAGGGTTTCTGCATTGGAAAATCCCTGCACTATAAGCCAAAGTGCGAGTGCTATTCCAGCAAGATATACATAACGGCGGATTGAAGGAAAGGCTATAGTTATGCTTATAGCAGTAACAGCCAATATGGAGACAGCTATACCTATAAGTATTATTTCAAGTGCTCGGTCACTATCCTTTTGAAATTCACTATAAGCGTAAGTTATTGCTGGCGCTAATAATAGCATGCCAATTAAGGCGAGCCCAATATCTCTATTTAGTGTATTTGAACTAAAGGCACAGATAATGGCTGGGATAATAATCGCGACTGCCATTATCCCGTACATTGCTATCATAGCCTTAGTTGAACTTGCCCCGGTTTCTGACCCTGGTCTCTCTTTACCGCCCCTTGGCATATGGCCAGGAGTGGATTCATTATCACTGTCTCCTCGTGCAATAGCGGCAATGACTAAGCCAACGATAGACCAGAAGATGATATGTGCCACGCGTCTTATAATAGGATTGGTGCATTCAGTGACAGTGAAGATGTAACCTAGGACCAGGCTTAATCCAGCAGCGATTACAGCAGCTTTTTTAATCTCAGGACTGATTCTACTCTTTCTCTCACTCTCGGGCAGCATCTCAATGAAGAGCTCGCTATTATCTAAAAGCCACGATTGAAGCTTGTCATAGAAACCATTAGGGCCATTGAAGGTAGGAGCAATGGGAACTGTTCTTTCTACACCTAGCTTTGTTATGAGAGAAAAATAGTTTCTATCGCCAGGTGAATGGATCTCCCGAACTATAATTTGTAACGGTAGTGATTCTGGGCAGGCAAAGTCTAGCCTTATGACATTGGATCTGACCATTGATGTTACGTAACCACGTGCTACTAAAGGTAAAATATTACGATCATGCAAGATACCTCTAGTTAAACGCTTAAGCTCATCTGATGCGTCACCACCTTCCAAGAGTGCTTCTATGGCAGCAGGGACATTGCCAGAAGGCTGTATTGTTTGAACTAACATCCGCTCTTCGATGCGAGCAGTATTTGCCTCTCTGGCCTGTCTTAAGTGGTCTATGTCGCTTCTATCAAAGCCATATGCTAATGTATTGAATGTAAAGATTATAGTAAGTAGAGAGGCGATTATCTTGCAGATTTGGGTGTGCTTAAATGTGGTTAGTGTTATGTGTTCGCTTGTCATGTCTCTCTATTCTCAGGGCCTTTGCAATAAAAAAAGCCAAGTTTTATATAGTCCCCACTATATACACTCGGCTATGACCCCAATAGCTTGACTTATTTTACCTGTTTATATTATATCATATATGAAACAGAAGTCAAGCAAGAATAACTAACTTTTTTAATATCTAATATTCTATGCCTTTGCGGGCTTTTCGACCCTTTTGGTAGGGATGCTTGACAAGGCGCATCTCTGTGACATAGTCTGCCTTACTTATTAGCCACTTTGGTGCTCCTCTTCCTGTGAGGATTAGCTCTGATGATAGGAACTTAGAGCTTACTATGGGTAGGATATCCTTCTTATCTATAAACTTCTCATTAAGGCAATTGATCACTTCGTCTAAGATTATCATGTCATAGCTACCCATGAGGATCGTCTCTTTTGCTATTCTTAGGTCATGGGGCAACCTCTTCCTCAAATCTTCTGCAGCCTTGTGTCTTAGAGATTTGTGAAGAAATATGGGGTGTCTTTGATCAAAGGTTACTATCTTTAGCCTTCCATTAAAGGATGTCGCAAGTTTTAATTCATTGCCCATACCTTTCTTTAAAAAATGAAAGATACAGACCTTCATGCCCCATCCAAGGGCACGCATGGCCAGACCCATTGCTGCTGTGGTCTTGCCCTTACCGTCTCCGGTGTAGATGTGTATGTAGGAATTTTTCTTTAAATGAGTCATTGTCAAATATCCCGTGGATATAGGTTCCCATGATACTACCAGTTTCGTTTATGGCGCCATCAGGTATCTCTACCTCTATATCATGCCTCTTTGTAATGGTAAAGGCAGGATTAGAGCCTTTTAAGTACCTGGTCTTACCAAGATGCCTTTCGAATCCAGTGAGTGAAGCGCAGCCATTAAACTTACACTCTACCTTGCTCTCTGTCATGCTCGGCATGATCCTTGTAACTATATTGAGGAATCCTAATCCTTCGCACCGCGATAGGCCGTATTCACTCCCCTTTATATCTATTATCTTTGTTCCGAGCATCTGAAACCCGCCGGAGATACCGAATATGCTGCAGCCTTTTTTGGCAAGCATTCTTATCTTATTAGCGTATCCGGATCTGTTTAAGTATTCCATATCCTTTATGCTGTTTGATGTGTCAGGGATTATTAGCAGATCAGGGTCTCCTGGATCATTGTCTGGAGTTACGTGTGATAGTCTTACATCCTCGCTCTTTGCTAATGGGTCGAACTCGTCGAGGTCGTATGTGTGTGGGAGTTTTAGGATTGTTATGTTCATTGTTTTAGATTGCTTCGTCGGCGCTTTTTTATAGGGGACGTTTCCCTCGCTTCGCTCGGAAACGTCCCCTTTGTAGCGCCTCCTCGCAATGACGTAACTACAAAGAAGCCTACAACGACAAGCACAATAATAACTATGGTGAATAAGTTGAAATACTTATCTATATAGTATTTGATCGTATCACCAAAGAGATATATTGCGCCGCCTACCATGAAGAAGCGCGCGCCCCTGGACAAGATGGATGCTATGATAAATTTGGTAAAGTTGATGTAGAAGACTCCTCCGGCTATAGTAAAGACCTTATAGGGAATAGGTGTAAAGCCTGCTATGGCTATTGCCCAGGCCTCGTACTTATTAAAATAGTCATGCACGAGTTTGATCTTTTTATGTGAAACAAACCTTTCAAGCAAGGGTCTACCGCCCTTTAGTCCTATAATATATCCGAATACTGCGCCCAGTACAGATCCTATAGTAGTAATAAGCGCAAGAAAGAGCCCGGACTTTGGTTCGACAAGGGCAAGGGCTATGAGGAGTATATCCGGAGGCACAGGAAAGAATGATGACTCTGCAAATGAGAGTATGAATAGGCCCCAAGGGCCCATGGGAAGGAATTTATCTATCGTCCATTTTGAAGCAGACCTTAAGATATTAATGGCTTTGCCTTTTTAGCTCTTATCTTTTTCCTTATTTATATTGAATACCAGCCTTGCAAAACGGTATGCATCCTTCAGGGGGTGGATCTTACTGACCTCCCCGTTATAGATGCTCTTTATCGGGATAGAGTGTATCTTGTGGTTATTCTTCCCTGCCTTTATGAGGATCTCTGATTCAGTCTCGTACTTTGACGAGATGAGGCGCATCTTCTGCAGGATATTGCTCCTTATGAGCCTGAAGCCGCACTGAGTGTCCGGGATCTCCTGGCCGCACATCTTTGATATAAAGTCAGACATCCACCTGTTTGTAAGCTGCCTTATTACAGGCATGGTCCTTACATCAGTCATCCTGTTGCCTATTACCAGATCTGCCCCTGTAGATTTTGCAGTATCTATGAATCGCTTTATATCAAATGGGTCATGCTGGCCATCACCATCTATCACAACTACGGCATCATAGCTGTTCTGCAAGGCATAGGCAAAACCTATCTTTAATGAAGCGCCCTTGCCCTTATTCTTGTTATGCGCTATTACAGCAGCGCCCATATTGCGAGCTATCTCTGCAGTATTGTCCTTTGATCCGTCATCTATGACGAGACACTCGAGCCCGCTATTCCTTACCTTGGTGACGAGATCACCTATTGCGCTCGATTCATTATATGTAGGTATTATTACACAGACCTTCATGGCCTTTCCCATGGATTCCCCAGCATAAACCACTGGCAGGGATATCTCTTTACAATACGCTCTATTGCACTGGCACACTTTTGCATGACATCTCTTATATCCTTATCCCTATCCCCGGTAAGCTTATATTCAATAGGGCGATCTATAATATATTTATGGTTAGCACCTTTTTGTCTGATCAAGAACATCGGTACTATAGAACAGCTCGTCTTTGCTGCAAGCAATCCAACGCCTATGGGCAGGTATGCAGTCTTTTTGAATAACTGTACTGGAGTGGACCTACCAGTAAAGTCTCTGTCCGACAATATACCTATTACCTCATTCCTTGCCAGGGCCTTGATGGTATTACGCACACTACCACCCAGAGGTATGCCGGTTACTCCATTTGCGCCTCTCTGGCGCACAAAAAAGTCATTGACCTTTTTATGTTTATGGGTCATCACAATAGCGCTTGTAGGAAAGCCGAGTTGTGCTACGACTGCACCTGCCCATTCCCAGTTGCCCATATGCGCAGAAAGAGCTATTACGCCCTTACCCGATTTTAAGGCGCTTTTAAGGTTTTCAATACCCTCTACCTCTATATACCTCTTTATATAATCGGGAGTTACACGCTGGAGGCGTATGAATTCTACGATATACCTGGCAAAGCTCTGCATGACCGTGCGAATAGTGCGGTCGATTTGCGCTCTATCGTTGCCAATGACATTCCTTAAGTTATTTCCAATGATCGATCGGTCTCTCTTAGATGTATAGTAATGGAGATCAGCCAGCCTTTCGAATATCCAGAAGGATATCCCAATAGGCAGAATAGAGACTATGACTTGCGCGATTCTATAAATGATATAAAGTAGCATTTAATGCACCATGCCCAATACCAGTTTTGCAATATTCAGCGCTGCTTTTGGCTTGGCCTCCTTGTGCATGCGTTCTTGAATCTTCTTTAATTTTTCCGGTCTATTTAGAAGATCTTCTAAAAGGCGTGATGCGCTCTCTTCGTCATCCGCCTCTATTGCAAGCCCTCTCTCTAATAGGTACCGTGTATTCAGGGCCTCTTGCCCAGGCAATGGTCTTAAGATCATCATAGGTAGATTCTTTGAGAGCGCTTCTGCTGTAGTAAGGCCTCCGGGCTTAGTAATGATCAGGCTTGATATCTCCATTAATTCTTCTATATGCTCAGTAAAGGTAATCGGTATAATCTTCTTCTTAAAACCACTCTTCTCCTTAGAGAGAAATTTATATAGGCGTTTATTTGTACCCGTTACTACGATAAGCTGCAGGTTTGCTTTAAGCTTATCCAGCAGCTCTACGACCTTTTTTATGGGACCGAGCCCCTGGCCTCCACCCATCAAGAGAATAACTGGTTCTTTATCATTGAGAGAATATTTTTTTAAGAGGGCCTCTCTGGACTGTATTTTGAGAAATTTCGGATCCACTGGTATGCCCAGGTCGCTTATCCTCTTATTGTCTGCGCCTCCTTTAGCGAGCTTTTCACTTGTATTGGCAGAGGGCACTATATATCGGTCTACCTGGTCATAGATCCAATATGCATGCGGCGCATAGTCTGTCAATATTGCAACGAGTGGTATCTTCACTCCATGAGTCTTTTTGATATCTGCCACTATGCCGCATGGAAAGGCCTGAGTACAGACTATTGCATCTGGTTTAAACTTCTTCAATAGCGCCATCATCTTTCCTGAGGCATACTTATGCATAGACTCTTTTAAGCGCATCGTCTTCTTGACTACTGCAGGATTGTCATAGAGGTGCTCCCAGATCTGAGGCTTATGTTTTATGACCTCCATATAGGTCCTGTTTATTACCTTCTCAAGGATCGGATTTGTATAGTTAAAAGAGTTTATGCACTTTGTCTCGATATCCTTATCGAACGTCTTTAAGGCCTTCTCTATAGCAAGGCATGCCCTATGGTGGCCTGAGTGCTCAGATATGTACATAAGGAGTACTCTTCTTTGCAAAGGAACCTCTTATGCCTCCATCTCAAGGAGCTTCTTTATCCTGCTTATGGCCATTACTATCCTCTTTTCATCCTCCACAAGCGCAAAGCGCACATATCCTTCGCCGTATTCTCCAAATCCTGTACCAGGGGCTACAGCAACCCCAGCCTCTTCTATCATCAGAGTTGCAAATTCCATAGATGTGAGCGCGCTGTACTTTAATGGTATGCGGGCCCATATGTAGAAGGTAGCCTTTGGTGAAGGTACTTTCCATCCCAGGTCATTTAACCCCTTCACAAGTATATCTCGTCTCTTTTGATATACTTCCATTGTCTTCTTTACGCAGTCTTGTGGCCCAGTGAGAGCCTTTATTGCTGCAGACTGTATAGCCCTGAATATACCAAAGTCTATATAGCTCTTTGTCTTTGCAAGGGTCTTTAAGATATTCCTGTTCCCTACTGCAAAGCCTATGCGCCATCCAGACATGTTATAACTCTTGGATAGCGTATGAAATTCTATGCCTACCTCTTTTGCGCCCTTGACCTGCAGAAAGCTCGGCGGCCTATAATCACCATAGACTATCTCAGAATATGCAAGGTCATGGCCTACTATGATGTCTTTGCCTTTTGCCCACTTTACAACGTCTTCAAAGAACTTAATGTCAACGACTGCTGCTGTGGGATTGTGCGGGTAGCTCAGAAATAAGAGCTTAGCCATCTTTACCACTTCGGGTGGTAGAGACCTTAAATCAGGCTTAAACCCATCCTCTTCTTTTATAGGTATGTTGTAGAGTATCCCGCCTGCCATTATTACACCATTAAAGTGGACAGGATAGGCTGGATTCGGTACCAATGCAATGTCATCATTATTTAGAAATGCTAATGAGAGGTGCGCAATACCCTCCTTAGAGCCTATAAGGGGCAGGACCTCTTCATCTGGATCCAAGTCCACGTTAAAACGCCTCTTATACCAGTCGGCTGCAGCCTTTCTTAAGTTACGCTCTATGTCGCCATCTACTCGGGAGTATCTCTGATTACCGTCTGCGCGCGCAGCCTTGCATAGTTCATCTATGATGTGTTTTGCGCAGGGCTGGTCAGGGCTTCCCATGCCAAGGTCGATTACATCGACCCCGCGTGCACGCATCTTTGCCTTTAGCTCGTCTATTACCGTAAAGAGATACGGCGGTAATCGTTTAAGTCTGTTTGCTTCATGCATAGTATCTTCTCCTTTTATATTTTTCTATTCTATGATTGCAAGTACATCCCCGACTTTTACAGTATCACCTTCTTCAAACTTCTTTGTCTTCAGAGTGCCCGATGTAGTAGCCGGTACATTGAAGGTTGCCTTGTCTGTGGCCATCTCCACTAGATCATCTCCCTCTTTGATGCTCTCACCTGCATCAATATGCCAGTATGATACAACTGCGCTCGGTATGTTTTCTCCCAATTCCGGTAATACTATATTGGCCATCTTCTCCTCCGATCAATACTTCATGTATGAAGTTCTAGCAAATGGTTCACTCAATACTGCATTGAATCCCATGCGCAATGCCTCATTCCTATAAAATGCAAAGTCACTGGGCGCAATAAATCTTTGCACTTGTTGGTGCTTCTTTGTTGGACTCAAATACTGCCCAATGGTCAGGAGGCTGCATCCTGCTTTGCGTAGATCATTAATTATATTCAAGACCTCTTCTTTAGTCTCTCCCAGACCCAGCATAAATCCGCTCTTTACTTTATCTATTTTCTTAGCAGCCATGCTTAATATTTTTAAAGAAGTAGCATAATGAGCGCCAGGCCTTACAGTCTTATATAGGCGTTGCACAGTCTCAAGATTATGAGAGAATATCTCTATTTGTGACTTAAGCACTGTTTCTACGGAATCTTTAGAACCCTTAAAATCCGGCACAAGCACCTCGATGGATACATCATCTCTGCATGCCTTGATTGCGCGTACTACATTACTAAAGTGCAAAGCCCCGCCATCTTCCAGATCATCTCTTGTAACGGATGTTATGATTACATGATCAAGCCCTAGTTCCTGTACAGCATGCGCAATCCTCTGCGCCTCATCCTGGCTGGGGAGCACAGGTATTCCTTTCTGTACACCACAAAACGTGCAGTTACGAGTGCATAGATCGCCTAGTATTAGGAACGTTGCCTTGCCCATAGAAAAGCATTCACTTCTGTTTGGGCATGATGCGCTTTGACATACTGTATTGAGCTTAAACCTGGCTAAGAGCCCTTCAGTCTTAACCGCTCTTTTAGAAAGAACCAACCTCTTCTTTAACCATGGTGGAAATTGACCAGTTGTAACACCTTTATCCACAACTAGTTGCGGCATAGCGAGACGTCCCCTTCTCCTCCCTGGAAGATCATTCTCAAGGAAGCCATGAATCTTGCCTTGGCCTCACTAATATTGACATCTTTATTTAAGAGAGAAGAGACGGATGCAATCCTACAATTGTCAATGCCGCAGGGTTTTATCATGTCAAAGTAATTGAGTGTAGTATTTATATTTACACTGAGGCCATGATAAGTTATCCATCTTCTTACGCCTATTCCAATGAACCCTATCTTCTCGTTATCCGTTACCCATATGCCGGTCTTCTTTTCTTTTCGAAAGCCGATGATACCGTATTGCGAAAGAAATTTTATTATCACTTCTTCCAGCTGCCTAAGGTATAGGGATATATCCCTCTGGTAATTATTCAAATCCACTATAGGATAGAGTACCAGCTGTCCTGGTCCATGAAAAGTAATATCCCCTCCACGGTCACTCTCTATTACGTCTATACTATCTCTCCTTAGCCTATCCTCATCTACCAGCAGGTTCTTCTTTGAGCCTGATCTACCAATAGTAAAGACAGGAGCGTGCTCCAGCAATAATGCTGTATCAGGTATCTCATTAAGCTTCCGCTTCTTTATAAGGTCTCTTTGGAGATCATAGCTTTCCTTGTAGCCTACCATTCCCAGATCTAATATATTGATCATAATGTATGCAGCCCCATTTCTTTATAGAGATACGCAGCCTCTGTGATTGCTTCAGATAGTGTTGGGTGCGCGTGAATAACTTCACAGATTTTATCAATCTTCATCTTTGATCCCACTATCAATGAGGCCTCGCCAATCAATGTTGTAGCTTCGGACCCTACTATATGGATGCCGAGTACCTCGTCTGTATTTGTGTCGCCGATTATTTTAAGAAAACCTTCTTTCTCATTCATTGCATGGGCCTTTCCCAGCGCAGCGAATGGCACCTTGGAGACCTTGATCTCTTTATTGTCTTTCTTTGCCTCCTCCTCTGATAGACCGACAGAAGCGATCTGCGGCTCAGTGTATATGCAAAGCGGAATACCGGAATAGTCCATTGCTCTCGCTTTTGACATAATATTGTCACAGGCAATGATACCTTCATGGGATGCAACATGCGCCAGGAGATATCCACCTACAGCGTCACCTATGGCATATATGCCAGGCGTACTTGTCTGCATGTGTTCATCTACAATAATCCTGCCCTTCTCTGTCTTTACACCAATATTTTCAAGTCCAAGATTATCTGTATTGAATCTTCTTCCGACGCAGACTACTGCCTTGTCATATTCCAATGGAATGTTGTCTATACGGGTCTTTGTTTGTATCTTGATCTTCAGCTTCTTTAGGATCTTCTCCATGTTTTTGCCGAGCTCTCTATCCATGGTAGGCAGC
>CAYLIX010000013.1:0-15167 GCA_964383775.1 uncultured Planctomycetia bacterium | reverse complement strand
ATTATTCCCCCAGAAGATGGCAGTTTTGATCCACTTAACTCTGGACGTTTTATCGTAACCTTAAGGTTGGGCAAAAAAGTTTTAATATTTTCCTCAGAAATTTTTTGTGGTGAAGATTCTTTAGTATCAACATTTATTGTGAAAGTACCTACCGGTTGAGACCCTAATGGAAGTTTTGTAATAGTTTTTCGTGTGTGTTCTTCGGGCAATTCAAAGACTCGATAAATACCTGGGGTCTGAGTTTCATAATCATCACCCTCTTCTTTGCCGATTTCACTGAGGAGCTCTACTGCACTACGGTTCCGTGTCCAGTAAAGATATCCCTCTTCATCTTGTAAGGTTATAGGTACACCGGATCTTATATTCCTCTGAAGATAGGTATAACCGCCCTCTCTTATACGCCTCTTAAGGGCTGTAGGCCTATCATCTCCCTGGAATAGATGCGCTTGCATGACAAATGGGTCCTGGTAATATCTCTTAAGGTCACTCTTGCTGCGGATATTATCTGCTAAGGGCATAAGGGCCCTCTTTTCAAGCATCTCACTTACCCTTACTCTCAATCCATGTGTAGGCAATGCCTTCTTTAATGGCTCGCTAGCCCACTTCTCTTCATTCATTGAGAGTATTCTCAAGCGCTCCATTAAAGGAAGTCCCTCTACAAAATCTTCCCTATGCAGCATCTCTCTAAGATCTATGATATGCGTCCTGGTCAAGCCCTCTATCTCAAGATATGCAAGGGCTATCATATCCTGTGGCATACCATAGAGGATCGCTTCTGCTAATGTATCCAGATCATGTGCAATGCTTACGATTCCTTCATCTATAGAAGGTAATTCCTTGTCTCTAGAAGCAGGATGCATCTTTTTAGGCATTGTATCGACTATTGCAGATAAGACACGTACAAGCCTTGCCATACGTCTTGCCGTCTCATACAAAGACCCTCTATAGATATTATATTTTGCTTCTATTTCATCTATAGGAATGCCTCTTGCCCAATCTATCATGGCTAATATCGTCGCTTGCTTATTATCCATCTTACCACTGACTAAGAAAGGTATCTCTTTACCATCCGGGGTATCCATAAGGAGTGTCAGTATCTGGAGTATATCCCTTCCCTTACCCAGACCTTCCTTAGAAAAATCCTTGATTACGCCATATAGTTCGCTAAAGGTCTCTTTTGATATGCCATAAGAATGAAGGATCTTTCCAAATCTTGTTAGTTTAAAGGTTTCATCTTTATCATCGCTGGTTTCAATAAAACTTATCTCCGGGTGATCTCCCCCTGCATTAATCAGAGACTCAATGCCAAGAAAGATATCTTTGGAGAATGCATCTTTCTCTTCCTGGCCTAGTCCTATAACACTAGGCAATGAGAAGAAGAACTCTTCTATCTCTTTAGCAGTAGGTGGATCTCTTTGATCTTCTGTATTATATAAGCTTGTAATTGAAGAGAGGATAGCAGCTTCTAAAGGAGCCCCTTCATCTAAGAGGCAGGTTGTAAACTCTTCTCTCTCTTTATCTATGAGGTCTGTTATAGTGGTGAATTCATCTGATTTCGTATCTCCCATAGAGACGTATAGTGCACTGGCTGGCTTCTCGCTCCTCTTACCAAAACGCCCTACCCTTCCAAGCCAATTTATGAATTCAGATTCTAGCCCTTTATAGTATGGTTTCATACCATCCCTGGTCTCTCGCGCTGCACCCCATCCCATAAATACTATATTATCTGCAGGGAGATTGACACCTTGAGCTAATGTAGCTGTACAAAATAGTATTGGTATCTGGCCCAATTTAAAGGCATTCTCTACTACGCCTCTCTCCTGGCGATTAAGATCAGCATTATGAAAGCCTATACCAGAAGGGAGTAATCCCTTTAACAGTTCTGCCCTTTTCGAAGATTCCAGTCCTTTGAGTCTATTTTTAATCAACGCAGTACTCTTATGTGCATCTATGGCTTGTGCTACTTCTCTATCTTCGTTATATAGCCTTCCAAGGTATTGCGCAAACTCCTCAGTCATCCTCCTGGTAGGAAGGGCAAATATTACATTGTCACGAAGAGATCCTGCATCTTCTTTCCTTAAGTGGTGTAAAATGAGTGGCTTTATGAGATTCTTCATATCTCCGCCTGTCTTAAGCTCCAGAGGTCTCTTCTTCATCTCTTTTGTATTGCAATTTCGATATATGGCATTCTTCATACCAGGAGCGATTATGCCCACATCTATGGATACAGGTCTTTTAAGCGTCTCAAGATAGAAAGGCTCCTCTGCGCCTATCTTCATTGCCTTAAGAACAGGCTCTATTCCTGTACAGGGTCTGGTAAGGCCCAATACAGTTAAATGCGGGTGCGCTCTAAGCAAACCTGCCATTGCCACTTCTAAGAATGGGCCCCTCTTTCTATCAGACATAACCCCCAGTTCATCGATCACTACTTCACCTACATCTTTTAAGAATGCGCCTCTCTGCTCGAAATACTTGAGCTTCTCATTTACCATGATAGTTACATCAAATTCGCCATTTAGGATCTTTTCATCTTCACTGCGATGGTCACCATCAGAATAGGCTATTCTTAATCCCCCATCTTTATTCTCTTCCGAATAAGCCCTTCTTAAAGCATCTCTTTTTTCTATGCCTATGGCTCTGGTAGGTACCAATATAATGGTCTTTTTAGGTTGCTCGTCTTCATTAAAGTAACGCGCCAGCATCCTGATCTCTGATATGAGGCTCTTACCTGCAGATGTAGGGGCACCCACTACGCCACTTTGATGTAAGGAAGCATTGCCATCGCATATACCCCTTGCTATGGCAAGTGTTTGCAAGGGTAAGAATCCTCCCTGCCATCCAAAAGCATCCTTATGCCATTCATACTTCTCTGCAATCCAGTCAATGGCATATTCCGGTATACCAAATTCAGTAAGATAATCGGGTGTTATCTTAAATATTGCCTCATCACCATGGCGCCTCAATTCTCGTGGCAGGTCATCTAACAGAAACTCTTCGCTAAATGTCTCTTTCTTCTTATCTATAGCCTGGGGATCTATAAAGAGGATATTATCGTAAAGTAATGCTGGTTGACCGAGTGATGCACCACTACGTTCTAATAAGCCTCTTATCTCTATAGCAGGCTTTAAGCCATATCCCAGTTCTGCCATCCTATATTCAATTGCCTCACGCCATCTCTGGCCAATCTCAACTGAATTTGCCTTTATGGCGTCTATATCATGTTCTGCCAGCAGCTCCTCTTTAGCAGTCTTATGAGCTGCGCTTAAATTGGGAGGCACAAGCGACATAATGAGGTTAGGTTTTTCATCAATAATACCTGTGCCATGTTTGGCAAGTAATATCAATACTATTACTAAATTCCATGCCATATGCCAGAGTATATTCTCAGTAATAGCAAAGGGGCCGATTGAGAAGAGTACGCCTGCCCCATATAAAAACTTCCATGTAAAGAGTGCAGCTGGAAAGATCCTTAAAAGAGATATCCATATCGACTCAAGTTCGCCAGAATAATTCTCTGAATACACCCAGTGCGCAACTGCATAAAGGATAGTACTCATACCCCAAGCATATATTGCTGGCAAGATTGCAAATGCAATGTGCCTAAAGAGATACTCTTCCCATAAAGGTGCAATAATTATTGTGAAGATTACATATAAAGTCGTTAATACTGCCATGTTTATACCATAAGAGTCATAACCCAGGTAGTTTTTAAACCATTGATCTAAGATGGATTGAGGTGGGGTGGATTTTACGCGATTAGGGACGGGTTTGGATTTATCTTTAGGGACACGTCTAGGTTTGGTTTGAGAACCGTCCCTTCTATTGCTTTTGTTATCTTGGACATAGGTATATGCCAAATCTACTACCTGATCAAGATACGCTGATAATTCTTCACGAGCTTTCTTAATATCTTCTTCATCTGAAACAACGCTCTTAGGAATTTCAATAATAGGCCAACGATTAAGGGGACTCTCTGGTTCCTGTCCCTCTTTTAATCTTTCTTGAGGTCGAGTACCATGCAGCCGCTTTACCATTTTTACTTTGTGGATAACCGGAGGTGGCTCGGTCAAGATTACAGGAAATTTGTCGATTACCCTCTTTGCTACAGCAACCTGTGCTGCAAGGACTTTGTGCCTCTTTGAGGCTACATTAGGAAAATTTTGAGCCCAAGCGTCTCTAATCCAGAAAGGTATATTCGATACCTCTTTTCTTAATGTCCCTTCGGTATATATGCCACGGGAACAGAATTCTTTGAATTCAGCGCTTGTTAAAATTTCTTCAAGATCTATAGGCGGCGCCCTAACAGCATCTATTGTTAGCTTGCACAGAAGATATGCTACTTTAGCAACCTCCTCTGAGCTAAAATTACTGCTGAATCTCTCCCATTCCTGTGGTGCCAATTCTATTAGTTTAGCCCATTTTTCAGCATTCCAAGAATAACTAAAAGGATCGGAATGCTTTAAAAGGTTTGCATCGTATTTGACTTCACCATTCTCGTACGGCACCCCTAGAAAAAACATATCCCATATAGAAAAGACTGGGTCTTTGGAAGTCACGGCGTCTTTAAATATATGCCAGGGTAAACGTCTTTGAAGAAGATCGAGCTTTAGTGGAATTTCACTATATATCAAATTATATGGTCCTACCATGTCGCTTAGAATGATGTCAATTCCTACTGTATCGGTCTTAGAATTATATTTAGAAAGAATTGAAGGTCTATTCAACTGTACTATCTTCACAATTCGTATAATCTTCCTGATGTCAGATAGGAACCTCTTACGTGTACCTTGAAAACAATTTGTCAAACATAAAGATTGTATTGCAAATGAAAGAGCTAAAAAGCGCATCCATAGGCTTGGTCTTTTGATTGGTGCAGTTGGTGACTTTGCACCATCGATAGACAATGCCTTTTGAAGAGTCGGAAATTTGTTGGCCAATATCACTACGGCCAATGTAAGAAGTATTATAGGTACCTGAGCAAAATCTGCAATGTTTGCAGTAAATAGTGCGATAGATTTACCTGTTGCAATATCAACTGTGTAGTTGAGCCAATCAATGACACCGCCTCTTAATATATATTCTACTGTGTTTGAGAAAGCTCCGCCCAAGGCTATCCCTAAGCTTAGAGGCATTATCTTAGAGTAAAGGATGCGATCACGATACCACCATAAGAATAACAGCAATATCAATATCTTTGAAAGTGGCTCAAAACTTGCATTGATATTTATACTCGGCTGTATAGCAAATGAAGATTGGAAAAGACGGTAGAGTACGGGTCCCATTATAACTTCATCATGCAGAATAGGCAGGGAGATGGTGCTTAATGGTGTTATCCTATTGTATATCTCTGTAATAAAGCTGGGAGGAGCAGCCCCTAATACCAAGGCCTTTGATAGCTGGTCAATAATAATTACTATTGTCGCAGCAACTGCAAATATAATGTAAGGCTTATTTTGAGCGATCCACTCCCTAATGCTTGTTAGCTTTGTATGCTCATCAGGCGTCTCTTTATCAAGAGCCTCTTCAACATTATCTACCGTAGACTGGGCGCTTATGCCCTGGATTCTACGCAATTGCGAGAAATCACTCCTGTCAAATCCATAACAGACACTATTAAAAGAAAAACAGAGAATAAGGAGCCAAGCTATTATCTTTTTGCCTACTCCAATGAGACAGTTTCCTTGTGCAAACTCCAATAGAAACAGTCTCTTTAATAGACAAGACGCTTTCCTAACCAATCGGGAAAGTGTCTTGGAGTCAATCGGGAAGGTGTACCCTTGCCTACGCTTATATGATATTAGTCTTATAATAGTCTCTGTTGTCTTTCTTAGCATATATGTGTACTCGTTTTTGTCTCTCGTTCTTTTGGGGACAGTTCTTCATGAAAAACTGGTGCAATAAGAACTGTCCCCTTTTGTGTTGGGGGGTGTCCCTATAAAACAAAAGCTGAGCCCATATGTACCCCATATAAGCTCAGCTATCCCCTAATAGCTATCCTACTATCTATTGCTGTAACTACAGTCTTTATAAAACGTTATGTTAAATACAGATAAAAAAAGCCCTTAACTTTATTTATATGCTTATATTATATCATATATAACACAAAAGTCAATACCAATATACTAACTTTTTTGATGTTTTACTATTACTTATTCAGATGGGATTTTATGGCAGTAAGGGCTTGTTTTACAGGGTGGAGGGTCTTCTTTTGTGTCTTGCGCAGCTTTATCTCGATATTACCTTGCGCAAGCCCCTTCTTCCCTATGATAACATGTATGGGGAAGCCTATCAGGTCAGCATCCTTAAACTTAATACCAGGACGCTCGTCTCTATCATCCAAGAGCACATCTACACCAGATTCTTTAAGCTCTTTATAGAGAGACTCTGCCTCTTTTGTTATGGACTTATCTGTGGGGTCTACTTCGATTATTACTACTTGGTAAGGTGCGATTGAACCTGGCCAGATAATGCCATCTTTGTCATTTCCCTGCTCTATTGCAGCTGCAAGGATCCTGTTTATACCTATGCCATAGCACCCCATGACTACTTGCTGTGTTGCGCCCTTTTCATCTAGATAATTTGCATCGAGAGCCTTACTATACTTTGTGCCTAGTTTAAAGATATGGCCCAATTCTATTGTAAGCTTACTCTCAAGTTTCTTTTTACACTTTGGACAAGAATCCCCCTCTACTTTATCTGCGCTTGCAGAGAATTTACAGGCCTTGCATAATACTATCTTGTCTTCACCGCATTTTGCAGGCGCCATAAACTCATGTGATACATCCCCACCCATAAATCCTGAATCTGCTTCTACAGCAATATAATCTATGCCGCATCTTTTAAATATATTACAATATGCCTTGTGCATTGATTTGTAGTTTGCGTCGAGTGCCTTCTTATCTATATCAAAGCTATATGCATCCTTCATAATAAATTCTCTTGAGCGCAGTACACCAAATCTGGGGCGAGGTTCATCCCGGAATTTTGTCTGAATCTGATACAGGATAAATGGCAAATCACGATATGAACGTAGATCCTTTGCTGCAAGGTCAGTAATGACCTCTTCATGGGTAGGGCCGAATATATTTGTCTTGCCGGATCTATCCTTATATGTGATAAGTATCTCTTTTAATAGTTCGAGTCTCTCAGTCTTCTTCCATATATCTATAGGCTGTATAGCGGGAAGGAGCACTTCCAACGCACCAACAGCATTCATTTCAGTACGCACGATATTTTCGATCTTACGCAGTATCTTAAGGCCAAGGGGTAGATAAGAATATGTGCCTGATCCGAGCCGCCTCATAAAACCGGCCCTTACCATAAGCTTGTGGCTTGCTACCTCAGCGTCGGAAGGATCTTCTTTTAATGTGGGTATATATGCCTTAGACCATTTCATAGCGACCTCATGATCTCTTTAACAAAATCTTTCTCTTTGATCCTCTTTACGATCTTGCCTTTTTTAAATAACGCGCCTGAACCCTTGCCTGCTGCTATGCCCACGTATGCATCTCTTGCTTCGCCCGGGCCATTTACTTCACAACCCATTACTGCGATTGTAACGGGACGTTTTGTCACGAGCTTCTTCTTTAATCTATCCACAGTCTTTTCAATATCTACCTGGCATCTTCCGCATGTAGGGCATGATATTATCTTTGGTCCAAAACTGCCAAGGTCACATGATTCAAGTATGGCCTTTGCTGCCCTTACCTCATCTACGGGGTCAGATGTCAATGATACCCTTATGGTATCGCCTATGCCTTGCGTGAGGAGGCTTCCTATGCCTATGGCAGATTTTATTATACCATCCTCTTTTGTGCCTGTTGCAGTCACCCCGAGGTGAAATGGATACTTGCACATAATTGCAAGCCTCTTATATGCAAAGATCGTAGATAGAACGTGTGATGACTTTAATGAGATGATTATATCATAAAATTTTTCTTCTTCAAAATGTTTTATATAGTCGAGCACATTCTTAATCATGGCCTCAGCTTCACTGTGGCTCTTTTTCTTTGCCCTTAGTGAGCCTGAGTTTGCACCGATCCTTATGGGGATCTTTGCCTTCTTTGCCTTCTTTATTACCTTTCTTACTTCATCTTCTTTATAGATGTTGCCTGGATTCAGTCTTATTGCATCCACTCCGGCGTCTATAGCACTAAGCGCCAACTTATAATTAAAGTGTATATCAGCTACTATGGGAAGCGCAGAACTCTTTACTATCTTGGCCAATGGCGCAATGTCACTCTTGTCCTTTACAGCAATACGCGTTATATGACAACCTGCGTTACACTGACTCTTAATCTGGGCTAAGGCTGCCTTTACATCCTGGGTCTTTACCTTGACCATAGATTGAATAGAGACAGGGGCATTGCCGCCTACCTTTACATCTCCAATAGAGACTTGCCTCGTTTTTCTACGTCTTATGGTCATCGTTTAAAGAACCTCAGGATATCATAGTAAGATACAAAGAGCATAAGCATTACAAGTAGCCCCAGTCCTATGTGCATTGCAATCTCCTGGACCTTGGGACTCAAGGGCCTTCTCCTGATCTTCTCTATTATAAGAAATAGTATATGTCCTCCATCTAATACAGGTATAGGGAATATATTAAATATGGCCAAAGAGATCGAGATAAGCCCCATAAAGCTTAATAAGGGCAATATTCCTTGCTTTGCAGCTACAGCCGTCATCTTAAATATGCCTATGGGGCCTGATACAGACTCCTTTACTGAAAGTCTGTTTGTTATAAGACTCCAGATTGCGCGAAGAGTAAGAGAGCTTAATTCCAAGGTCTTCTCTGCCCCTCTATAGAAAGATTCAAGCGGGCCATATTTCATATAGACCATTTCATCAGAGGCCGTTATACCTGCTATAGGGACCTTTATCATCTTGCCGAATATATCCTTGTGCTCTTCAATCTTTGGCTCAAGCTTAAGTTCCAGTATCCTGCCATCTCTTACGATCTCCATGGTCAATTTATCGTCGAGCTTTTCCCGTATAGCGGATGTAAGCTCATTCCAGTATTCAATCCGCTGGCCATCAATAGCGATTACCTTGTCACCAGGCTTAATACCTGCCCTCTTTGCAGGATAATCATCGAGCACGCCCCCTACCATATTTGTAGGAACGGGACTTCCTATCATAAAGACAGCGCTAAAGAGTAAAAATCCCAATACATAATTAAGGAAGGGGCCGAATATCAATATAAGAAAACGTTTTCCAGGGGGTTTAGATAAGAATTCACCAGGCTCGCCTGTTGGCCTGTCTTCATGCGTCTCTCCGGCCAGTTTTACATATCCTCCGAGCGGTACAAGAGATACCCTATATTCAGTCTCCCCGACTTTTAAGCTCATCACCTTAGGTCCAAATCCTATGGAGAATCGTTCGACCTTTACACCACAGCGCTTTGCCATAATGAGGTGACCAAATTCATGTACTATTATGAGTATGCTAAAGACTACAATTACTACTATGGCACTTATCATCTAATACCTCTCAATAATCCTTTTTGCCCTATTCCTCGTCTGAGTATCTGCTTCGAGGATATCTTTAAGCCTAGGGGCACTTACAACCTTATGGTCCTTCATTGATCTCTCTACAACTTTAGGTATATCTGTAAATCTTATTCTTTTATTAAGATATGCATTTACTGCAACTTCATTGGAGGCATTTAAAACTGCAGGAAGACTGCCCCCTCTTCGCGAGGCCTCATATGCCAGCGAGAGGCATGGAAACCTCTTGTGATCTGGCGTATGAAACGTCAGACTGGAATGCTTGCTAAAATCCATCTTTAAACTCCTCGACTTAAGCCTATCCGGGAAACCCAATGCAAATTGTATGGGGAGCCTCATATCAGGCATACCGAGCTGTGCAAGGAGCGCGCCATCAATAAATTCTACCATTGAATGGATGATCGCTTCCGGGTGCACCAATACCTCTATATCTTTTTCTGTGATACCGAATAGCGCCTTTGCCTCTATTACTTCAAGCCCCTTATTCATAAGGCTCGCTGAATCTACTGTGATCTTTCTGCCCATCTTCCATTTTGGATGGGCAAGTACCTTCTTTATGGGCAGGTTGTCGAATATACTGTGTTTTACAGTCCTTAATGGGCCGCCTGTGCCTGTCAGATATATCTTCTTAAGTTGAACCTTCTTCTGTCCAGCTATACATTGAAATATTGCGCTGTGCTCACTATCTACAGGTATTATCTTTACACCCTTCTTCTTTGCCAGGCGCATGATAATAGGCCCTGCGCTTACCAGGGGCTCTTTTGATGCAAGGGCTATATCCTTACCTGTCTCTATAGCACGTACAAGTGGAAGGAGTGATGCATTGCCTGATATGCCCATCACTACTATGTCTGCGGCACTAAGCGCTGCAATCTCTTCTATACCATCGTCTCCACCAAAGATACGCATTCCCTTAAGATATCCCAGGGCGTTTTTAAGGTGGCTTATCTTTGAGGTATCCCTGATCCCTAAAAATCTGGGTCGGAATATCTTGGCCTGTTTTGCAAGGAGATCAAAATTTGAGTCGCATGTAAGGCCTACTACGCGGAATCTATCTGGATGGCGTGAGATTACCTTCAGGGTATTTATCCCTATGGAACCTGTCGAACCTAATATAATAACTCTCTTCATAAGATTATAAGAATATCTTTATGTAAAAGTAGAATACCGGTGTGGTAAAGAGTAGACTGTCCAATACATCCAATGCGCCGCCGAGCCCGGGAAATATAGAGCCTGCATCCTTAATACCACAATCCCTCTTTATTAGCGACTCAGAGAGGTCACCCATCTGCGCCAGGACCCCCAGAAGAATACCCAATATTGCCAGATGCCCCAATGATACGAAGCTCAAGGCCGGCTTAAACAGAACGGCAAATAAAAAACTGAATGTCAATCCACCAATAAATCCCTCTACAGATTTCTTAGGGCTTATCCTGGGTATGAGGGCATGCCTTCCTATTGCGCTTCCTATTAGATATGCGCCTATATCCCCGCCTTTAGTGACTGCTATTAAAAAGGCGCATAAGAGTGCGCCATGCGGCAGGAACTTTATCTTTATCAAAAATGAGAAGAACCAGCTTATATATAATATACCGAATAATGTAACGGATATCTTCTTTAATACCTGTGAGCTGTCGCGCCTCGTAAGCTGTACCATGACTGTAAAGAGGCAGATGATCACTATTAAAAGCGGCTCTATATCCTGTATAAACCCGCCCATCCTAAGATGTATGCTTAAAGGTACGAGGATCCCCAGGATAATCCCGAAATACCTGTATACCAGAAGCTCTCTCTTCTCGACCATAGTATAAAATTCATATAATGCCAGCCCTATCAATGAAGTCGTTATCAATGTAAAGACCCAGGTGGGCACTACAAATACAGTCAGCACCACCAATATAAGAAATGCTAATGTGCAGAGCAGCCTGTTTACGAATGACCTCATCTTACCTTCTCTTTTGCGCCGAAGCGGCGCTCTCTAGTCTGGTACTTCTCAATGGCTTCTTCGAGATCCTTCTCTTTGAAATCGGGCCACAGCTTATCAGTAAAATATAATTCAGAATAAGAGATCTGCCATAGAAGAAAGTTGCTGATACGCATCTCACCACTCGTCCTTATAAGTAGATCCGGATCCGGCAAACCCCTGGTATAGAGATAATTCCCAAAATCCTTTTCATCTATATTGCCTTTTCCATCTTTGACGATTGCATTTACTGCATCTACTATCTCGCCTCTAGAGCCATAGTTTAGGGCGACATTGAATATAAGTTTTGAAAATTGTTTGGTCTCATCCATGATAAGATTGAGCTTCTTTTTGACGCTCTCTGGTAATTCATGGAGCCTTCCTATGCAGTTTACGCGTATCTCATTGGCTTTAAAAGTCTCGAGCTCTTTAGCCACTTCTCTCTCAATGAGCATCATGAGGGCGTCTACTTCTAATTTAGGTCTCTTCCAATTTTCAGTGCTGAAGGCATATACGGTGAGGATCTTTATCCCTTCATTCACGCAATATTTTACTATTGCCTTTAGGGACTTTACCCCCTCCTTGTGGCCCATAAGACTCGGCAGGGAGCGCGCCTTTGCCCACCTGCCGTTACCGTCCATTATTATGGCTATATGTCTGGGTAGGTGTGTACTCATTTCATGAGTGAGTTGGCCAATATGAATGAAGCAAAGACTGCTGACACCATTGACATCAACTTAACGAGTATATTGATACTGGGGCCGGATGTATCCTTAAATGGATCCCCCACTGTATCTCCTACGACAAGTGCCTTATGCTGTGCAGAGCCTTTACCGCCATAAGCGCCTTTTTCACAATGCTTCTTGGCATTGTCCCAGGCACCACCGGCATTTGCCATCATTATAGCGACTACAAATCCGCATGCAAGTGCACCTGTAAGCAGACCCACTACTGCCTCTACTCCAAATAATAATCCCACGCCTATCGGCGCAACGAGCGCTAATATAGCAGGCAATATCATCTCTCTCTGGGCGGATCTGGTACATATCTTGACACAGTGTGCATAGTCTGGGTTTGCCTTTCCTTCTAATAGTCCCTTTATCTCTTTAAACTGCCTCCTTACTTCTAATACTATGGAACCAGCTGAGATCCCTACTGCCCGCATAGTAAGGGCAGAGAATAAAAACGGCAGCATGCTCCCTATAAATACGCCTACGAGCACACGAGGCTCTATAAGGCTAAGCGTAAGCTTAGTGCCTAAAAGCTCCACTTCATTCTTATACGCTGCTATTAATGCCAATGCAGTAAGGGCTGCTGAACCTATGGCAAAACCTTTTCCTGTGGCTGCAGTGGTATTACCAAGCGCATCCAATGCATCAGTCCTCTCCCTTACAAGCGGAGGCTCTTTGGCCATCTCTGCTATGCCGCCTGCATTATCAGCTACAGGGCCATATGCATCAGTAGCGAGTGTTATACCAAGGGTACTCAACATACCAACGGCTGATATGCCTACGCCGTATAGTCCTGCGCTGAATTTTAAATGCTCTGCTACCCCCATTCCTGCCAAATGATAACTGGCCAGTATTGCCGCACCTACCGTAAGTACCGGTATTGCAGTAGACATCATGCCTAAAGACATGCCGCCTATTATGACGGTTGCTGGGCCTGTGCTGGAATAGGATGCCAATTGTTTTGTAGGTTTATATTTATCTGATGTAAAGAATTCTGTAGAGAGGCCTATGATAATCCCTGCTGCAAGTCCTGTTATTATGGAATAATAGACACCTATATGGGATAGTCCAAGCGTAAACTTGATTATAAAGAATGAGAATATGGCCACTAAGATAGCAGCTGTAAAGATACCCTTTCTAAGGGCCAGGAGTAATTCTCCTTGATCGGCCTTTTCTCTCGTCTTTACAAATAGGCTGCCTGCAATACTGGCAAGGACACCTACTGCTGCCATTACAAGGGGCACTGTAACCCCTGGAAGGCCAAAACCGCCTGCCACTGCAAGGACCATGGTAGCGACTATGGAGCCTACGTAAGACTCATACAGATCTGCGCCCATACCTGCAACATCACCAACGTTATCACCCACATTGTCCGCTATTACTGCAGGGTTTCTTGGGTCGTCTTCGGGTATATTTGCTTCAATCTTACCGACGAGATCTGCCCCTACATCAGCAGCCTTTGTAAATATACCGCCGCCTACACGCGCAAAGAGCGCCATGGAACTTGCGCCCATCTCAAATGTCAGCATAGTACTTGTGATATACTGTATCTTAAGCGCCTGGTCAGTAACTATATTCATATGCGTATAATAATAGTCCAGCACATAATACCATACACTCAAATCCAAAAGCCCCAAACCTACCACGCATAATCCCATAACAGAGCCGCTTGAGAATGCTACATGGAGCCCTTTATTCAGGCTGTGCTTGGCAGCATTTGCAGTCCTGGCGCTCGACTTCGTTGCAATGGTCATGCCTATATAACCTGCAAGACCGCTGAAGAACCCGCCTGTGAGAAACGCAAACGGGACGAATATGGGTAAATACCCTTTACGGACGAGCAACATCAAAAGCAAAAACATGCACGCAAAGAATATACCTATTACGCCATACTGGCTCTTTATATAGGCCTGCGCGCCTTCACTCACTGCATTCTGGATCCTGATCATCTCAGGAGTGCCTGGTGGCTCTTTAAGTATCTTTATTACTAGATATGTAGCAAATAAGAGTGCGAAAATCGAGCCTGCTGGTGCAAGCCATAATAGATCAAACTGCATACTTCCTCCATTAATTGTTATTTATCAGTCTTTATAATAATCGTATCTCTTCTCTTTGACCCTACTGACACTATCGATATCTTCACCCCTATAAGCTTGGAGATCTTCTCAAGGTACTTCCTCGCATTTACAGGAAGCTCTCTGTAACTTTTACAGGATGAAGTACATTTGAGCCATCCGGGGACAGTCTCGTAAACAGGCTTACACTCAGCCAGCACTTCGATATCAGCTGGAAAGTTCTCGATAGTCTTGCCTTTATATTTATATGCCGTGCATATCTTTATCTCGTCGAGTTCGTCGAGCACGTCAAGCTTTGTAACTGCCATCTCTGTAAGGCCGTTTATAGTTGCAGAGTGTTTGGCAACAACGTTATCAAACCACCCGCACCTGCGGGGCCTGCCAGTAGTAGCGCCAAACTCTTTACCTTTCTTTCGAATCTTATCCATAAGCGGCTTTTCAAACTCAGTAGGCAGTGGCCCTTCTCCAACCCTCGTAGTATAGGCCTTGAGCACGCCTATGATACTATCTATCTTTACAGGGCTTACTCCCGCGCCTGTACATGCGCCGCCTGCAGTGGAGTTACTGGAGGTTACAAATGGATATGTCCCATGATCTATATCAAGGAGTGTGCCCTGGGCACCTTCAAATAATACAAATTTCTTATTTCTGATGGCTTCGTTCAATATTATGGGTGCATTTGTAACATACTTCTTAATAACCTTGGCATAATTTAAATATTTCTCATTTAATTCATCGAAAGAAAATCCTTTATGGTTGTAGATCTTCTCCAGTATAAGATTCTTCTCCTCTATATTGGATTTAAGCTTATCACTGAAGAGTTTCTCATTTAAGAGATCTGCCATGGTTATACCGCAGCGGTTTACCTTATCTGCATAGCATGGCCCTA
>CAYLIX010000012.1:8049-15578 GCA_964383775.1 uncultured Planctomycetia bacterium | reverse complement strand
AGAAGTGTATCAGTCCTGGAAATATATATGGCGCCATTTGCCATATAGAAAGTATCTTTACCCTTTTTCTTTAAGGTCTCTTTTCTATGCAGGTTCTTCAAAAAACCTCTTCGATTGACATACTTTATAAAAGTTGGCGATTTATCTGTGCTCGTAACGCTTACCAGTGATGCAGCGCGAGAATCGAGAAAGCGCTTTATGGCATTGTCTATATCCTTTGTCTTTCTAAGCGGCGAAGTGGGCTGCAGAAGAACGACTATATCAAATTGTTCGCCAAGAGAGAGCATCTTCTCCACTGTATGAATAGCAATATCTACTGCGCCTATCTTGTCAGCACATAACCTCTTTGGTCGTAGGAATGGCGCACAGGCTCCATATCTTTTTGATAACCGGGCTATCTCTTTGTCATCTGTATTTACAACTACTCTATCCAAAAGCGCGCTCTTTGTAGCAGCCTCTACAGTCCATGCCAACAATGGCTTTCCGCAAAAACGCTTAAGATTCTTACCCTTTATGCGCCTGGAATTGCGTTTGGCAGGTATTATGCCTATTATTGAAAACCTCTTGTACATTATGCGAGCCTCTTTGTGAACTTTTTATAATCTTCGATATTTCCTATGTCAGTATATGATTTCTGGCTTACAGGATATACACCTACCCTCTTATCTTCGTTTAAGAGCCTCTCTATCAAATGGGTCATGTCAAAATTTGTATTGTGCGGTATATGTGAGAGGATCTCTTTTGACAATACATAGACTCCCGTATTGACTGTAAAGTCAAATTCCGGCTTCTCCTCTATGTTCAGTATCTTACCTTCCCTTTCAAAACTTATCACACCATAAGGTATCCTATGGTGCTGGATAGAGCCCACTACAGTAAGCGCATTACGCCTCTCTCTGTGGAACTTTACAAGATCTGCATAGTCAAGATTTACTATGATGTCGCAATTGGATACGAGGAACGTATCATTTAGGCTTGCAGGCAGCAGTTTAAGGCTGCCTGCAGTCCCGAGAAATTCCTCCTCTGATATGAAGGATATGTTGTAATCCCTCTTTGCAGAGTCAAAATAGTTCTTTACCATCTGCCCCATATAATTGAGCGTAACAAAGAAGTCCTTTGCACCTGAGCGTACAAAGTTGTCTATTATCACTTCTATAATAGTCTTCTCTCCCAGGGGAATAAGCGGCTTTGGAAGGACCTTTGTAAAAGGATCCATTCTCTTTCCCATACCGCCGGCCATAATCACCACCGGCACATCAAGGGCCTTGGAAGATACTTCTGTTTCTTTGAAGATATCGTTCCAGCATAATATCTTCTTTATCTTTTTTGTCTCTTTGTCAACTACAGGAATTACTTCAAGTGTCTGCTCAAGCATAAGCTTCTTTATGGAGCCCGTAGTATAATCACGCTCTGTCACATATATGGGGCTTCTATTATAGCAAGAAGAGATCTCCTCTTTCAGGTCCCCGCCGCTTAATAAACGCCTGCGTATATCTCCGTCAGTGAGCGAGCCAATGAGATACTCTTTGTCATTGCAGACAAAGAGTATCTTCATTGCAGCGTCGTCAATTCTTTTGAGCGCCTCTTTTATGCTGACATCAGGTGATATCACTATACGATCAAGCATGTTCTTCATTTTATATTAGCGGGTTCCTCTTTATAGATAGGGTCTTTGAGGGTCCACTTGCCGTTTACCTTCTCAAAGATATCCTTGTTGTAATACTTATCCACTACCTGCCAAAACTCCTCTTCTGTATGGCCTACGAATCCAAGAAAATCCTTTAAGGCCATCCTATCAAGCTTATGGTCATGTTCTTTTACAAGCTTTATCGCCTCATCCCTTGTAATACGGCCTGTCCTTATCCAGTAACAGGATACATCGGTTGCCCTGGCATGGCCAAATTTGGGATACTTTAGCCACGGATGAACCAGATACCCCATAGAGTCTATCTGGTCGAAGTCTTCTATATACCCTTCCCTCTTCCACTCATTTGTGTCGTCGAGGGATTTGAAGCCATACTTCCTGGCTATCTCCATATTCTTAAATCCATCCCACTGGATAAAGTAACTTAGATATATAGGATCGAGCTTTGCATCCTCTATCTCTTTCGGAGTCGGATAGATAACGGCATTCATATCCTTCATCGTTATATCCTTATCCAGCCAGAATGACCAGTCTACATCCTTTACAACATTATTCGATACCTGGTCTTTAGCGCTATAGGTCTCTTTTGTCTGCGCCCCGCCATATTCATAGCTTATGTTCTCACCATAGACAATGAGCGGGATCTTGTAATTTATCCCCGCCCTAAGCGGGAATGCATAGACTGCCCTGTCCCAATACCATGTGGGCGCGCCGAGCTTTACAAGCGCCTTCCATAAAAACTTCTTTGCAAGTCTTCTGTTTAGATGCATTGCCAGTGTATCGCACCCAAACGCCTCGCTCATATTGTTGAAGTTGTCATATCCTGTCTTTGTCCAGCTAAAGTTATGGACATTCACAAGGAGCGGGTTCATCTTCATGAGCTCCTTCATCACATATACCTGGAATGTGCTATCCTTGCCTCCTGAGACGGCTATGATGCAGTCATAATAGTCGCCGTTTATACCTCTGTACTTATCGCATAGCTTCTTCAACTCTTTAAGTCTATCGTCCCAATCTATCGACTTTCTCGCCTCTGCTACTCTGCAGGGGCGGCATATACCTTCATTATCAAATACTATCCCCGGCCTAGTATCCGGTATCACGCACCTTTTACAGTATTTCATCGTCTCTTCTCCTTCCTCTTTTTTAAAGAGGTACAATCGAGATCGAAAAATCTCTTCTCTGAGGAGATATTATTGACACGCTTTACTATGTCGACAATCCTTTTCGACGCCTTACCATCCCCGTATTCATTCTTTGTGCTTCTACATCTATCTTTAAAACGCCTTGACAAGGCCGTCTTAAACGCCTCTGTTATAGACTGTCTCTTCCCATCCTCTATATTAATGACAGTATCGCCCTTGATCCTGCCTTGTTCTCTCTTGCCTATATTTATAGTCGGTATCTTAAATGACGGTACTTCTATTATGCCGCTGGACGAATTGCCTGCGACCACATCCATATATTGCAGAGCACTTAAGTAGAGAACCCTGCCGAGGGATTTAAATGCTGCGGCCCTGGTGCGATTCTTAGAGACATAAGTATCTATCATCTTTGAAATGCTGTCTGAATATATATCTGCACTCGGCTTGGTAAATATTATCCTGGCATCCTTTATAGTATCGAGCGCATTAAAAAGATTCTTTAGTTCTGATATTGAACTTGCCTTGCTTTGCGCTGTAGGAGGCAGATATGTAACCATTACATTGCGCTCATTACCCAGCTTAAATCTGATCTTCTTCTCTACCTGGGCCCTCTTTAAGAGCTTTGTCTTCTTTATATTGTCCAATCCCAATGCCCCTACATTGAATACGGTCCTGGGATCTTCGCCCATCTGTATTATCCTCTCCCTATAGGCCTTAGTCGATGCAAAATGAATGCTCGACATCTTGGTAATGGCATGGCGCAATGTATCATCCATTGATCCCTGGGTAAGTTCTCCGCCGTGCATATGAACTATCGGGACTTTTAAGAATGTCGCTGCAGAGGCAGCTGCGAATGTCTCGAACCTATCACCCAGGAGAAATACCATATCTATCTTGAGTCCCTTAAATGCGTCTGCCATGCCCTTTATACCGCGGCTAACTGATATTGCAATGGATGCCTCAGTATCAATCTTGCTGAGCATGGGTACTTTACAGTCTATCTTAAAGCCGTCTCTCTCTATCTCTCTATATGTAGAGCCATACTTAGAAGATAGATGCGAACCTGTGGCAATTACTTTTAAGACAAAGTCCTTCTTATGCCTCTTTATCTCTCTTGCCAGAGGATAAAACAGACCCCACTCTGCCCTTGTACCAGTTACAATGCATACCCTTTTCTTCATATCTCTATTAATTCATCCTCTTTAAAATCGCGTTTTGCCTTCATGCCCAGCACATTATCCCATTTCATGGGGCTTATACCTGTGCCAGGACGCTTTGTAGTGATATTATCTTCTGTAAATGGTTCTCCCTCTTTAATATCCCTTGAAGCCACAATGCTTTTACGCACTATTGCTATATTCTTTAATTCCGACTCAGTAGGCCTCTTATCCAATCTCTTTTGTATATCTTCTCCGCGGATTATCCTATTTTCTATCTCTCTTATAGTCGTGACCATCATAGAAAGCTCTTTAGGTGTTAAAGAGGCCTTGTGATCAGGCCCTGTATCTTTGCTATCAAGGGTGAAATGCTTTTCAATAATAGATGCGCCAAATCTCACTGCCTCCAATGCAATCCTGTCCCCTTGTGTATGATCTGAATAACCTACCTCTATACCATATAGGCCCCTCATAGCAGACATCATATATAGATCTATCTGGTCAGGGGGCGCAGGATATTCTGTAACACAGTATAGGAGAGATATCTTCCCCTTCGGAGTCCCCGCATTAACGAGTATTTCAAGCGCAGCATCGATCTCCTGCTTAACAGCCATGCCCGTAGACATAATAACCTTCTTATTTAAACTCCCTATCTTTCGCAGTAACGGTAGATCTGTTATTTCGCCTGAACCTATCTTAAAGGTTTCTAGCCCAAGCCTATTGAGTAGATCTATGCTCTCAAGATCAAATGGACTCGATATAAACTTTGTCCCGATATTATGGCAGTAATCCATGAGTTCTTTATGTGCAGTCTCATCCAGTTCAAGCCTCTTTAACATCTCAAGCTGCGATTCATTCTTTAGCGTATTTACCCTTTGATACTCTGCCTTTGGCGCATGTTTAGTAACGAGGTTCTCTGCCTTAAATGTCTGAAACTTTACAGCATCTGCCCCGGCATCTTTGGCAGCATTAATGAGCTGCTTTGCAGTCTCTATGCTGCCATTATGATTTACCCCTGCCTCTGCTATTATAAATACTCTATTATTCATGGTTTTATTTGTGAATAAGACTACCCGCTTTTATAAAAGAGTTCTCATCTACATCAATTCCCTGAACTATCTTAGCACCTGTGCCAATGTGAGTGTCATTGCCTACCTTTACTCCACCACTTAATACAGCACCGGGTGCAATATGTACAAAGTCGCCTATTGTGCAGTCATGGTCTATGGATGACGAGGTGTTTATGATCGCATTTTTGCGAATCTTTGTCCCTGGATTGATAATGGCATTACCTGCAATAAAGGTGCCCTCTTGTATCTCTACATCCCCTGCCACAACTGCCTTTGGGTGCTTAATTACTGGCAATTCAAATCCCAGTCCTTTTAATTGTTCGTAGATCTTTTTTCTAATGGCCACACCCTCTTTACCTATTGAACCAACCCCTATAAATGCACTCTCTATCCCCTCTTTGCGTAGGCCCTCCAGCACAGAGTCATCTCCAAGCACTTCAATATCGAGTATCTTTGTTCCCTTTGCAAGGCCTGGATCTACTATTCCAGCGATCTTAAGCGTGCCGCTAAGCTTTATAGCATCTATTACTACCTTTGCATGGCCGCCCCCGCCTATTATTACTATTCTTTTCATCTCTATATGAGCTCCTTGATCATCTTACATACACGGAGAATATCTTTATCGGAATTCAGTGTTGACCCTGGTAGAGAGAGACCCCTGTTATATATATCATATGAATTCTTATACTCCCTCTTCTTATACCCCTTGTAAGGCGGTGACTCAACCACAGGAGTAAATATCCTCCTGGCAGGGATATTCTTCTCTTTTAATCCTCGCTGCAGCGCACTAATATCCATCTTCTTCTTTACAGCAATACAGGTAAGCCAATTCGCGCTCTCGGCGCCATCATATTCCTGCTGAAACTCTATATTCTCTTCATTTGAGAGTTCCTGACGATATATCTCGTTAAAACGCCTCTTCTTATCCAAAAACTCCTGCAGCCTCTCTATCTGGGCCAGGCCCATTGCTGCTTCTATATTGGTCATACGGTCATTAAATCCTATCTCAGGATGAAAATAACCCTTGGATGCATCCCTTGCCTGGTTTATAAGAAACCTTATATGCTCAAGCCTCTTCGTATCTTTACCTATTACCATTCCACCGCCGCCTGTGGTAATGATCTTATTGCCATTAAAACTAAAGCACCCAAAGTCCCCGAACGATCCGGCAAATCCATCCTTAAATTTTGCTCCGAGGCTCTCTGTGGCATCCTCTACCACATAGAGCTTATGCTTACGCGCTATTCGCAGGATCTCATCCATGTTGCATGGGTTTCCATAAAGATGCACAGGCATAATGGCCTTTGTCTTGTCAGTGATACGCTCCTCTATCTCTTTTGGATCGATATTCCATGTATTGCGCTCTACGTCTGCAAATACAGGCGTTGCCCCGACATAGAGTATAGGGTTAATCGTGCCTACAAATGTCAAGGCAGGCACTATGACTTCGTCGCCTTGCTTTATACCGAGCTCATAAAGCGCAATATGGAGCGCCGCTGTCCCGGATTGCGTAGAGACTGCACTTGAAAGGCCAAGATATGAAGCCATCTTATCTTCAAACTCCTTTACAAAAGGGCCTACTGTAGAGACAAAGCCAGAGTCTATGGCATTCGATAGATACTTCTTCTCAAGCTCCCCTACATTGGGCGCATCTAAATGTATATTGTCAGACATTGTATATATCCGGTTTGTAGAATTTCAGGTTATCCTCATTGCTAAACCATGCTATCGTCTTATCGAGCCCTTTATCCAGAGAGTGCTTAGGCCTCCATCCGGTGAGCCTCTTGATCTTCTTATTGCTACCTAAGAGGCGCATAACCTCTGACTCTTTGGGCCTTACTCTTTCCCGACCTAGGGTTATCTTTGCGCTCGGGTTTATCTTGGATTTAAGCCTCCCTGCAAGCTCCCTGATGCTCACTTCACGTCCGCTTGAGATATTTACTTCGCCAAAGGCAGGCTTAGGCCTGGATGCAAGTGATATGAATGCATCACATACATCCTCTACATAATTAAAGTCCCTTTTAGGTGCAAGGGATCCGAGTGTTATGGTATCTTTGCCGTTTAAAAGCTGTGTAATGATCGTCGGTATTATGGCCCTTGCAGACTGCCTTGGGCCATATGTGTTAAATGGTCTCACTATGGTAACTGGCGCCCCAAATGACCTGGCAAATGACTCTGCTATCTTATCTGCGCCTATCTTTGATGCGCTATAGGGTGACTGACCCTGGAGCGGGTGATCTTCAGTGATGGGTACGCTCTTTGCTGTGCCATAGACTTCAGAAGTAGAGGTTACGAGCATCCTATCCACCTTTTGGTCCATACCTGCCTGGAGTATATTCAACGTACCTTTTATATTGGTATCTATATAGGAATCAGGCGCATGGTATGAGAATGGTATACCTATGAGCGCTGCAAGATGAAATACTATATCCATGCCCTTGGTAGCCTTCTTCACGCTGTTGTGATCCCTTACATCCCCGAGAAATATATCTATTCTCTTTAAGGTCTCTTT
>CAYLIX010000012.1:0-8039 GCA_964383775.1 uncultured Planctomycetia bacterium | reverse complement strand
AGCGATTGAATGCATTGTAATAGACAAAGGCCCTTACCTTGCATCCCTGGTCAAGCAGTTTCTCGACCAAGTGGCTCCCTATAAATCCGTCGGATCCGGTTACAAGCACCCTCTTACCTTTAAGCTTCATCATATCACCTCAATGTATGCTTTATACGCTCTGGAAACATATACTCTCTCAAAAATTCAATGTCTATATCAGAAGATGGGCTCTCTATAGCCTTTAAGAGTTCCTCTTCATTAAATACAATACGGTTACGCTCATCCATCCTGGTCGTAATTATTCGGCACCTCTTTTTAAGCTGGCCCATAACTTCAGGAAACGGATCTGAGACCTTGAAGCTAAGATCGAGCGCTATAGCAGGCTTGGAGCTACAGATCCCCTGGAAGAATGCCGTAGATGTAATCGTAGGAAATATAAATAGATCCGCCTCTTCTACAGACTCCTTAAAATCATTCGTCAGTACCTTCACCTTATTATCAAATATGCCCTTTATGCCTTTCAGTGTCTCTGGATGCGCTTTATATATAGGCTCATATCCATTCTTCTTTAATAAATCGATTAAGCGAAGTTCAAGATCCAGGCGTACGAGCGATGAGCCTCCAACGTAAAGAATCCTGCGCCATTGATTGTGCGGATAACCTACGATCATAACCTTCTTGATCTTGCCGCTTGATCTGAACCTTTGCATGCCCTGCCACAACTTAAAGAATTCATCGCTCTCTACAGAATTTACATTAAATGGATAATCCCTCTCCCATGAAGTGCTCTTATATGTGATCCTATTATAGAGATCTACGCTCGAGGCTGTATAAGCAATAAATTCATCAGCAGTGGTCACATCCTTTGATATGGATATATTACGAAAACCATTGTCTCCGCCATGGGCAAACGCAGTCACCTTCCCGCCGTACTTTCTTACTACTATACTGACTATCCTCTCAACAGGATTTACAGAGTTGGCAAGGATAAGGTGTATCTTTTTTCGTTCTCTCTTTACCCTGTCCTCTACTGTAAGGTACAACTCTGCAGCATTTACAAACTCATTTTTGGTAAAGAGCCTGATCTGATCGATATGCCTCTGATTAAGACGTATCGATCTCTTCTTTGCGATATCTATAAGGCCTTCCATGACAAGCTGTGATACCTCATCTATGCGCGATGCCAATTCACCGGAAAGTTTATGGCTAGGACCATTCGAAAACCAATCACACCTGTATGTAAAGTCTATTCCTTGCGGCAGCTTCTTAATATAATGGCTCATAAGATCCGTAACAGTACCGTAAAAGAGCTTTACAACAAAATCCCCTTTATGCCTATTGAGATACTTGATTATGCCGCAGTGATAGAGAGAGAGCATATGCCCTTTAATAAAAGATAATGCCCTATGCTGCCATGAATAAGGCACAAATCTGGCAATCTGTATGCGTATATCAATATCCTTATCTTCGGCTATGTTCTTATACCACCAGGAATCATCTGAATAGAGAATAGACTTACCCGTCTTTTGCGCTCTCTGTGCAACCCATATGGCATTGATAATATTGGCATACTCTATCTTAAACTTATGATGGATCACAAAGAGCTCTCTCGTTAATCCGTCGTATCTTCCCATTAAACTGGCAAAGAGTGCTTCAATATCCCAATAGAGGCTGATAAACTCCTCCTCTGAAACCGGAGAAGAGAACTCCTCCCGCCACTTATCGAGGCCATACCTCTTTACTGCCTGGGCATCTATTGGAAATCCCTTATTTAGTGTCATTCTTCTTTGCAAGATAGTCCTCTTTTGTAAGTCCCCAGTATTCATAGTCATGATAAGTATTGTCGCGGAAAAATTCCTGCCTGTGCACGCCTTCCATCTTATACCCGGCCTTTTCATTGACGCGCCTTATGGCTGCATTCCCTGCTATGGCGCCGGCCTTTAGCTTATTGAGATTGAGCTTCATAAAGGAATATTCACTTAATAGATTTATGACCTCCAGGCCATAACCCTTGCCCCAGGCCTTCTTATCCCCTATCATTATGCCCCTGCTAACAGTGCGGTTTACCCAATCTATGAGGTATATCCTGGCATTGCCTATATGTCTGTTGGTCTCTTTCTCTACGATGGCAAAGAGCATGGCATTCTTGCTCTTTACATGCGCATCATAGTAGCTCTCCATCTGGTCATCTGTAACAGGATATGTACCTGCCATCATATAGCGGGTAATCTCAGGGTCATTTATCCATTTACGGTATGGCCCTTTAAGGTCTTGCCTCTCAAGCGGCCTTAAGTATAGCCTATCACTCGTTAAGAATATCTTGTCAGTCTCTTTAGACATTACATACCTCCTTATCCATCTCAAGCACCTTTTTCTTGCCGTAATTTCCATTGCCGGGTTCTAAGTTGAGTCGCTCGCGAAGCTCCTTAGGCGTCATCACTGGCCTCTCATTGGCCTCTGAGATGGTATGTACCCTCTTTACTAACTCTGCATTACGAGCGAGCTTGGTGCGTTTCTTGTCATAGAATATATTGTCTTCTAGGCCTATGCGCACTCCCCCGCCCATTGCTATTGCTACAGAGTTCATCAATATCTGCGACGCGCCTATACCTGCCAGGCTCCAGTAAGAGTTCGGCGGTAAGTCGCGTATCATAATACCTGAGTGTAAAAGGTCTGCCTGCGCGCATGCAATATTACCCAGGAGAAGATTAAAGTAATACGGCGGGGATATGAGCCCCCTCTTGGCCAGATAGAGCGCGTAATTTATCATCCCTGCATCAAATGCCTCGAGTTCCGGTAATATATCACGCTCCTTCATCCTTCGCGCGAGTGCCTGGATCATATCCGGCGTGTTTGTGCTGGCCTGCTTATTAAAGTTGAGTGAGCTTAAAGTGAGACTCCCCATATCAGGCTTTAGATCGCCGTCCAATTCCAGTGGTTCTGCGCGCTTTTCAAACTCCTTGTAATTCCTGCCGCTTAATGTAACGCAGAGCACAAGATCAGGCGCATATTTTCTTATTCCGCTTAAGATCTTGCCATAGAGCTCCTTCTTATAGGTCGGCTCTTCAGTCTCTGGGTTACGTGCATGGATATGTGCCATGGTTATACCTATTTCATATGCCTCATGTACGTCCTCTATAATCTCCGACGGAGTTATAGGCACATGGGGTGTTAACTTTTTCGTAGGTATCATACCCGTTGGCGTAAAGTTGATAATGAGTTTCTCTGACATCAGACACCTCCCTTTTCTATAATGCGTATTGCTTCAAATGCCTCTGCAAACTTCAGGCCGCTTGCGCCTCCGCGTACAATTGCTAGAGAAGTGACATACTCCTCTGAGCGCGGATGCGGCATATTCATCAATTCACTTTTGTATGCCTTAAGCGCCTCAAGTTTTTTATCCTTGGTCTTATTTATATCTACAAATACATTGGGACTAAACGTGCAGGGATAGCTGCATTCCGTTGAAGACGGTATTTCAAAGGAGTAGATCTTCTTTACACTACTCTCCTCTTTTGGCCTGCATGCAGTGAGGACTGCATTATATGTGATCCTATGGTCTATATTGAGATCCTGTGAATAATGCGTGTATACTGTATCGGGTGCGGTCTTTACGATCTCTCGCTCTATTGTCTTTACTATATCGAGCATAGGCACAGTATCAAACCTATTGTCCGGAAGATTAAACATTGTAAGGGCCTTTACACCCAGGATGGAATTTGCCTTATCTGCATCTCCTTTAAGGGCCTCGAGCGCTGCGCTATTCTTTTCGCAATTGCGTTGGTCATCTCTTGAGGTTATGCCTTCACCCAGTATGAGCGTGTATACTTCGTTTCCCTCTTGGGCCAGCCTTGCTATGGTACCGCCGCAACCCAGGACTTCATCATCCGGGTGAGCTGCTATTATCAATATCTTTCTCTTTGCCAATGTCATCTCCTTTTAAGTAGTATCTTGAATAGGTCGCGTATATAGACATACTTCTCTTCCAGGCTCGTTGCATACCTTATCTTATACCCCATCTGCGCGGAACCATTTATAAAATCAAAGAATCTATTCGGCTTCAATTTAATGAGCGGTTTCACTATAGGTTTAAGCCAATAATGCTGTACGAGTAGAGCAGTAAATTTCTGTAGGTTTACAAGCTCCCGGATATTATCCTGCACTATAACGCTTCCCGTCTCTTTCTTGGCTCCCCATCCGCCGCAGTTAAAACCAGAGAAGTCATCCATGCCTGCCTCTTTCTTTATGAAGTTATTCTTAAGGCAATAATCATATATGTCTGTCTTGGGAAACGGCTGTAATATATCGAAGGCTGCCAGTTCCGGCCTAATTGATCTATTAACCTCTATAGTTTCAAAGGCATTCTCTACAGTCTCACCGGGTAGGCCTATCATATTAGCGGTAAATACCCTTACGCCACGATCCGTAAACATCCTGCCTACCTTGACAAGTTGTTCATTGGTCATGCTCCTATTAAGGATCTCTCTTCTTATATGTTCGTTGCCGCTCTCTACGCCAAAATTTACCCTATCGACCCCAGCCTCTATCATAAGCTCTACCAGGCCTTCATCTACATTGTCGACTCTGATATTACAGATAAACGGTACATTGATCTCTCTCTTATATTTGATCAGGAGCTCTTCAAACCACTTTCTGTCTACGTTCATGGTATCGTCATTAAACTGCACCCATTTGAAGCCGTACTTATCCTTTACATCCTTTATCTGGGTAATCGAATAATCTACACTGGGAAATCTCACAGGCTTGCCCTTGCCTTTATTTATCTTCATCATCAGATGATTGAAACAATAAGAACATTTATAAGGACAGCCCCTGCCGAATATAAATGTAGCAGTAGGGTTCTTCTTTAATGCAGCATACTTATTGAAATAGAGCTCCCTATCAGGAAATGGCAGAGAATCTAAATTCGCTATTAAGTTTCTGACTTCATTTCTGATGATATTCCCATCCTTCTTAATCCATAGATTCTTGACATCATCATAAGATTCTTTTCTTTCTATGCGGTCGGCGATTTCGACCATCAATTCATCGCCTTCACCTATACAGATCCCATCGATCCCTTCTTTTGCCAAAGACTCTTCGGCATAGAATGTAGGGTGCGGCCCGCCCATTATTATAGGCGCCCTGCACCCGGCCTCTTTTAATCTCTTTGCTATATCAAAGACAAAGACATGCTCTATTGTGCTTGAGGAGATCCCTACAAGTGATGGACTGTAGTCAATAATAGACTTTACCAGATCATTATCATAACTCGTAAAGACCGCTGTTTCGTGGCCGCGGGCCTTAAGCGCAGCAGATAAGACCATTATGCCTATCCTCGTCCTCAGTTCAAATTGTACAAATGCTACCCTGGCCATCTATGCATCCTTCTTCTTACCAGTCACTATCAAAAGCTCGAAACGCCTTCCCAATAGATCGGTCATGAGCATATCGACCCTTACATCCGAGAATCTATTAAATAATTTAAAGAGGTCTTCTTTATCTTCAAAACATCTAAACCTTACCCCAGCCATTTCACGAGTAGGCATATCCTCTTTCCACTCCATAAGCGTATTATCTATACGCCTTGCATGTTCTTTGACTACCCCATGCGTAGGTGTGCGAAAAGAGATATAGAACCTTCCGCCCGGAGCTAGCACCCTGTATATTTCGCTGACTATAGTCTCAAGATCGAGCGTATAATAGAGCGCCTCTATACTCGTCACAAATCCAAAAGATCCATCCTCAAATGGTATTTGCGGTGGTGTAAAGAGTTGTAATTCAAGCGGCACATTCCAACCGTCACCCCTCTTCTTTACCGTTGCAAGTGAATTTTCCGAGACCTCGATGCCATATGCCTTAAATCCACTCTCTACGAGAAACTTCAGGTTTGCCCCGCCTCCAAATCCTATGTCGAGAGCCTTCATCACAGGGAAATCCTTGATAATATTCACATACTTTACAAGCTGTTCATGGGGGTACTTATTTCCCGCTATTCCCTTCCACACGTCATCCCACTTTTTGGTATTGCTGATCTGATCCTTCTTCATACAAACACCTCATCCCAGTACCTGAACATCTTTGTATCCTTAAATCTCAAGGTCTCATCTATCTCTTCACCGAGTGCGAGCTTAATCGTCTTTAATAAGAGATCTATTCCTGCCGCCTTATTTGCCACTATTGGCGCGGATATACGGGGGTTTATCTCATATATAAAAGGCTCCTTATTATCACGGCCCCTATACGCGATCTCTATATTTACACAATAGTTAAATCCAAATGCATCCACTACCCTGGCTGCCAGATCCTGCACAGCCCTCTCTTCCTTAATATGCCCCACCTGTACTGGACCTGCATCAGGCACTATCCTCTTGTTCGGTACGCAATAGAGCGCCTTACCTGACTTTGCCAGTATATCTACGTTAAAATCGTCCCCTTCCAGATACTCCATAAGGACTATGTCCGGAAAGTCTTTATCCTTATCCAGTGCTTCTATAAGCCATTCAAGTGTGATCTCCTGCCTTGCGCGGCTCTTTAAGAGCCAGTCTCTTTTATTGAGCTTTGCATCGAGGATCCAGAAGCCCCTTGCCCCTCGTGAAGTCGTAGGCTTAAAGACTATACGCTTATCAGGATAACCTAGCCTCTTTGCATTGGCCTTGAGCTCCTCTATGCTCTTTGACATGTAAAAATCAGGCACAGGTACGCCTTTATCTTTTAAGAATTCGAGCATGGATGCCTTATTTGAAGCTATCTTAACCACCTCATATGAAGATGTTGCTACCTTTATGCCTTCTCTTTCAAATAGATCTTTATCTTTGGCAAGTGCAAGTGTCTCTTCGTCGGATAATGGGATTACAATATCTATTTTTTCGCGCTTAGCTATATCGAGTATCTCTTTTGCATATGATGGGTCATCCCCTCTTACAACTACGTGTGATGAATCGACAAATTTAAATCCTACTGCATCAGGCTGTGAATCTACGCCGGTTATATAGAGATCATAATCGCGGCATGACTTAAGGCTCTTTATCATGCCCGGTGCAACGAGTCCGCCAACACTCGTTAATAACAATCTTGCCTTCTTCATCTCAATACCATCCTGTACGCCTTAGTGCCTTTCTTATCGATACTGCCTTCATTTATAAAATCAGCCTTTTCAAAGGCCTTTAATGAACGAGTATTTTTACTCTTAACATAAGCGATAATCTCTCTTAACCCAAGATCATTGAGACCATAGATGGCTAAAAGCTTAAGGGCATGTGCGCCCAAGCCTTTACCGCGCTCATCCTTTAATATACCGATATCTATCTCTGCAGCCTTATCCTTCTTCACGTCGAGCCTTACCTGGCCCACCCTCTTTCTCTTATTCAATACGATAAATATATGGGCATCTTTGCTTTGGAGTTTATTTGCAAACCACTCCTTATGCGCATTGTAATCTATATATCCGGTCTGAAATGCAGACTCCCTTGCAGTCTCTTCGTTTCGTAGACTCCACAAGAATCTGCAGTCTGTGCGCCTTGAGCGCCTTAATGTTACTAGACGTCTTTCCATCTTACGACAGTATCCTTTTCTATGGGTCTCTTTGCTATCCTGCCTGAAACCTTACTTAAATATCTCGGCTCTATGCCTGTGCCTGGTCGCTTGAGTGTAAGCATATCCTGTGTAATCTTTGTACCCTTAGGTATATAATCTGCTGCTATTATACTGCGCCTGCCAAGGAGCGCAGTCTCTCTCTCCTCTGGTAATATCACCTTCTTATCACTACCCATTGCGCATTCCATATCTCTTATGGCCTTGACCATACTGTGAAACTCTCCTGGTTCCAGTGCAAACCCATGGTCAGGCCCTTTCATCTTACGACTTAAGGTAATATGTTTCTCGATCACACATGCCCCGAGCGCCACTGCTGCAGATGGCGCAATCACAGGATTCATTGAATGATCGGAAAAACCTACTGGCACATTGAATCTATGTTTAAGAGCTGTAATCTGGTTTAAGTTCAATTTATTCATAGGCGCAGGTTATAGAGTCGTGCAGTGGAGTAGCATTACCTT
>CAYLIX010000011.1:5516-16217 GCA_964383775.1 uncultured Planctomycetia bacterium | reverse complement strand
CCATGTATGAGTCTGGGCCATTGAGTAAAAAACGAATATATCTATCCGTATAACCTGTTAAGAGTCCGGAGTCTTTATCCCTCTTTGTCTCTACAAGACCTTGTACCTTCCTGCCCAAAAAACGCCTTTTATACTTTAAGGATAGCTTGCGAGCAAGTAGATCCAGCCGTTCTCTTCTTCGCTTTATTAAGATAGGGTCTTTCTGATCCTTATAGTGCGCTGACTCTGTAAATGCGCGCTTACTATATGTAAAGATGTGAAGCCTGGAAGGCATGGCCGTTTTTATGACCCTTAATGTGGCCTTAAAATCCTCTTCTTCCTCATATGGAAAGCCCACCATTACATCAGAAGTGATTGCCAGGTCCTTAATCTTCTTTCTTAATTTTTTTGTGAGAGCTATATAGTCTCTGCCGCTATAAGGTCGATTCAGCTTCTTAAGTATTCTGTCACTACCACTCTGCAATGGTATATGTAGATGTTGACAAACTTTATCACACCTGGCAATAGTATCTATCAAGTCATTACTTATCATAAATGGTTCTATTGAGCTCAATCGAATCCTAAAATCGCCGGGGATGCTCGATATGCTCTCTATAAGGCTTGATAAATCTGAGCCTTTTAAATCCCTACCCCAGCTGCCAAGGCATATACCTGTAAGGACCAGTTCTCTGAAACCATTCCCTACAAGCCTCTCTACTTCATTCATTATATCTAGTTTTGACCTGGAACGGGATCTACCTCTTACCAGAGGGACCTTACAATAAGAACAGAAGTTGTCACATCCATCCTGGATCTTTACAAAGGCCCTTGAGTGCCCTTCGAATGAGCTTATGCCCATGATGCTGAATCCCATGGTACTACAATTACTCTCTTTTGTGCTCGGTTTACCAGGCGTCAATATCTTATCTATCTTGTATTTGTCTTTATTCTTGATGATATGCGTGACACCAGGAATCTCTCTTATGCTCTTTCCATCCATCTCAGTAAGGCACCCTGTCACCAGTATCTCTGCGTCGGGATTTTCTCTATGGCAGCGCCTTATAATATTGCGGGAATCTTTATCTGCTTTGGCAGTGACTGTACAGGTATTTATGACGTAGAGCTCGGCCGTGGAAGAGGTATCGGCCTCTTTGAAGGCGTTGGATCTCTTTAAGGTCTCTCTTATGGCCTGCGTATCGTACTGATTGGTCTTACACCCCAGTGTAAAGAATTTTATCCTTGGCTTCATCTGTCATCTAAGGTGTAATTGACTATTGCTATAGCGGATATTGCAGCGGTATCGCATCTTAGAACGTTCCTGCCCAGAGATGCAAAATCTACACGGGCATCTCTTGCCATCTCTAATTCAGTATTATCAAAACCTCCCTCAGGGCCTATGAGGATGAGTATCTTCTTACCATTAAAAGAGTGCAGGATATCTTTAAGGTGCCTCTTCTTAAGATGCGCGACTGAAAAAGCCAGTACAAGATCATAAGATCCTGCGCTTTTTAAGAGAGCCTTAAAGTGCTTCGGGCTATCTATTACCGGTATTGTAGTACGGCCGCATTGTTTTGCAGCCTCTTTTGCTATCGTTTCCCAGCGTGAGATCTTGCCGGATATCTTATCCGGCTTGACCTTGACTATGGTCCGTTTTGTAATCATGGGAATTATAGTATCGACGCCAAGCTCGGTCGATTTCTGGATTATATAATCCATCTTATCCCTCTTTGGTATAGCCTGTGCCAGGGTAACTTTGTAGTTTTTAAGGTTGTGATTTTCTCTCGTCTCTTTTATCTTTATCACAACGCTCGATCCTTCTGTCTTCTCTATGATTCCTGTGTACTCTTTCTCTGTCCCATCAAATGCGACTATCTCATCCCCTTTTTTAAGGCGCATCACATTGAGTATATGGTGTGCCTCGTCACCATTTACAAAGATATGATTCTCTTTTATGCACTTATTCGGAACGTAGAATCTACTCACGCTAATACCTCACCTTCATAAGACAGAGCCCTTTTGCAGGAACTGTCATACCGGCATATTCTCTTCTTTTTTTGGCTAATATTCGTTTTATACTGTCTTTCTTCAGATGGCCGCGGCCAATACCTATAAGTGTACCTGCTATAATCCTCATCATATTGTATAAGAAGCCATTGGCTTCAACATCTATATATATAGTCTTACCCCTCTTGTTAATCTCTATGCTGTATATCTCCCTGATAGTATTGTCTCTTTTAGACCGTGCCCCCTGAAAGGAACTGAAATCCTGCAGACCCTTCAAGTGCCTTGCCTCTCTCTTCATATCATCGACATTTAAGGGCTTTCGCACAGAGAGGACATAATCCTTTTCAAACGGTGATACAGGGGACTGATTTGTTACAGTATAGCGGTAGAGCTTGCTCTTGGCATGATATTGCGAATGAAATCCTATTGAAGTCTCTTTACCTTTTCTTATTGCTATATCCCGCGGAAGGTTTCTGTTTATGCCATTTATTATGTTGGCCAGCGGTAATGTTGACTCTGTCTTAAAGTTTGCCACTTGCATGCGAGCGTGCACGCCTGCATCGGTCCTGGAGGCGCCAGTTACCCTTATCTTCTCTCTTAGCACTTTATATATGGCGCGCTCTATCTTATCCTGTATGGTGACACCATTTGACTGTGACTGCCAGCCAGAGTAATTGGTGCCATCATATGAGATTATAAGCTTTATGTTGCGCATGCACATTAGAGGAGTTCGGCGATTTGGATGGCGTTTAAGGCGGCGCCCTTTCTGAGATTATCACTTACTACCCAGAGATTTAAGCCATTCTTGATCGATTCATCTTTACGTATCCTCCCCACAAAGACGTCGTCCTTACCCTCTGCATCTATAGGCATGGGATACTTTAATGTAAGCGGGTCATCTACCATAGTTACACCCGGAGAGTCTGCAAGGATTGCCTTGGCCTCTTCATGGTCTAAGGATTTTTCAGTAGTGATATTGACACTCTCTGAATGGGCATAATAGACAGGCACCCTTACAGCAGTAGCTGTTATGGCCATGGATTCTGCATCCATGATCTTGCGGGTCTCATTTATCAGCTTCATCTCTTCCTTGGTGTAGCCATTCTCTACAAATTGATCTATATGCGGTATCAGGTTAAATGCTATCTGGTATGGAAATTCCTTTATAAAATTACTTGCTGCAGCATGTCTTCCTATTTGCTCCATATCCGTGGACTTAGCAAGAGATAGAGACTGATTCTTGAGTTCCTCTATGTTTTTGCTGCCTGCGCCGGATACTGACTGGTATGTAGTGACTACTATCCGTTCTATCTTGGCACGTTTATGTAGTGGATAGAGCGCAGTTACCAGCTGTATGGTAGAGCAATTGGGATTTGCTATTATGCCTTTGTGTTTTTTAATTTTCTGAGGGTTGACCTCAGGCACAACGAGCGGTACATCTTTATCCATCCGAAATGCGCTCGAGTTATCTATGCATACGCAGCCTGCCTTAACAGCACTCGGAAGAAATTCAATGCTCCTCTTTGCGCCTGCGCTCGACAAGACCAGATCCATTCCGTCAAAGGAGTCATGAGACAATTCATCAACTACATGATCTTCGCCCTTGACCTTTAGTATCTTTCCGGCTGAGCGCTCTGATGCCAATAACCGCAGGCTCTTAATGGGAAAATTCCTCTCCTCCAGGATAGATAAAAACCTCAATCCAACTGCGCCTGTAGCCCCCATAACTGCGACATTCCATTTTTTCATGCTGTGCCTCTCTTTATTGTATATTATCCTAAAAATTTAACTACCAGATCTCCGACTTCTGTAGTAGAGTAACCCATCCTGCCTGCAGACAGGCTCTTCAATTTTTCAGAGGTGATCTTCATAATAGATCTCTCTACCATGCCTGCAGCCTTTGTCTCTCCTATATGCTCTAAAAGCATTACGAGCGCGCCTATAGCTGCAAGCGGATTTATGACATTCTTTCCTGTATATTTCGGGGCAGACCCTCCTATGGGCTCAAACATAGACACACCTTCTGGGTTTAGGTTTCCGCCGGCTGCAATACCCATACCGCCCTGGATCATAGCTCCTAGATCCGTAATAATATCCCCAAACATGTTGTCCGTCACTATTACATCAAACCACTCAGGATTCTTTACCATCCACATGCATGTGGCATCCACATGCGCATAATCGGTCTTTATATCACTATACTCTTTAGCGACTTCATTAAATGTCCTCTCCCAAAGATCCCATGCATACGTAAGGACATTTGTCTTGCCGCAGAGCGTAAGTTTTTTGCGTTTGTTCCTCTTTCTAGTATATTCAAAGGCATAACGCACACATTGCTCAACGCCTGCCCTGGAATTGCGTGATATCTGTATAGCTACTTCCTCTTTTGTATTCTTATCCTTAAATTCTCCCTCTCCTACATACAATCCTTCGTTATTCTCCCTGACTACCACAAAATCTATATCATCAGGCCCTTTGTCCTTAAGGGGTGTAGCAACTCCCGGATAGAGCTTAACTGGTCTTAGATTAATATATTGCTTAAGACCAAATCTCAGTTTAAGGAGTAGTCCCTTCTCAAGGATGCCCGGTTTTATATCCGGATCACCGACTGCCCCCAGATATATTGCGTCAAAACCTTTCAGGATCTCCAGGGCATTGTCCGGCATGGGCTTTTTGTGCTTCTTATAATATGGCCCGCTATAATCGAGCGTCTCTGTCTTATACTTAAATCCTGTCTTCTTTGAGACTGCATCCAGGACCTTTAATCCTTCATTTACTACTTCGGGTCCAGTGCCATCACCCGGTATTACTGCTATCTTATACATCTGTCAATTTCCCTTCTTCTTTTTTATATACTTCATCAACCCACCTAAGCTTATCATCTCCTGCATAAATAACGGAAATCTCTGCGCCTTAAAGGCCTGTCCATTCGTAAGATCTTCGATAATACCTCGTTCTGTATCGATTGAGAGCTTATCCTCAGCCCCTATGGCCTTTGCCGCCTCTTTTGATTCAAGTATGGGCAATCCTATATTTATACAGTTCCTATAAAATATCCTGGCAAAGCTCTCTGCAATGATACATGATATGCCTGCGCCTTTAATAGATATCGGGGCATGCTCCCTTGATGATCCGCAGCCAAAGTTGGCGCCGGCTACAATAATATCGCCCTTCTTTATATTCTTTAAGAAAGCTGGATCTATCCCTTCCATACAATGCGACCCCAGCTCTTTTGAATCCGTAGTATTCAAATAGACAGCGGGTATGATCTCATCTGTGTTTATATTCTTACCAAATTTATACGCGCGGCCTTTAAACTTCATGATATCTTATGCGACCTCCAGAGGATGTGCTATCCTGCCCTTTACACTCGATGCAGCTGCAACGGCAGGATTCGATAAATATACCTCGCTCTTTAGATGCCCCATACGCCCTACAAAATTTCTATTTGTAGTGGCAATGGCCTTCTCACCCTCTGCCAGTATGCCCATATGCCCGCCTAGGCACGGGCCGCAAGTAGGCGTAGAGAATACGCCGCCTGCCTTTACAAAGATCTCTGCGAGCCCTTCTTTTACTGCCTGCAGATATACGGCCTGGGTAGCGGGTATTATGATGAGCCTTACAGTAGAGCTCACCTTCTTTCCCTTTAAGATGCGCGCTGCTATCCTCAGATCAGATATCCTGCCATTGGTGCAGGAGCCTATTACTGCCTGATCTATCTTTACATTACGCACCTTGCTCACTGGCTTTGTGTTGCTCGGCAGATGCGGCAATGCAACCTGCGGTTCAATATCTTTTGTATTGTATTCGATAATGTCTGAATATTTTGCGTCCTTATCACTGGTAAAGATCTTTGAACCAGTTCTTGTGGCATATTCTATTGTAGTATTATCCGCTTCTATAATACCATTCTTTGCGCCGGCCTCTATAGCCATATTGCACATGGAAAATCTGTCATCCATGGGAAGACGCATTATTGAATCTCCTGTAAATTCCATGGCCTTATAGAGCGCGCCATCCACTCCAATATCACCTATGGTGTAGAGTATAAGATCCTTGCCGCTGACCCATTTATTGCACTTACCTGTAAAGATAAACTTTATCGATTCAGGTACCCTAAACCACGCCTTTCCTGTCACAAAAGCGGCTGCCAGGTCTGTAGATCCAACGCCCGTTGAAAAGGCGCCAAGCGCGCCATACGTGCATGTATGTGAATCTGCCCCTATTATGAGATCACCCGGATGTACAAGCCGCAGTTCGGGTAAGAGTGCATGCTCTACACCCATTCGCCCCACTTCGTAATAATGCCTTATCCTGTGCTTCCTGGCAAAGTCGCGCAATACCTTGCATTGATTTGCGCTCTTAAGATCTTTATTCGGCGTAAAGTGATCAGGGATGAGGGCTATTCTCTCTCTATCAAATACCTTCTTATACCCTGCATTCTCAAATTCCTTTATCGCAAGAGGGGCTGTGATATCGTTTCCAAGACAAAAGTCTATCCGCGCCTCGCATGTGCAGCCAGGATCTTTTGCGAGATGGTAGCATTCATATCTATTTAATCAGCCTATAAGTAGGATAAGCAAATGTGACCTTATCCTCTTTTTCAAAATCATCCAGGATCTTTCTATTTATCATATCCTGGCACTCTCTCCTCTTCTTCACTTCTGTAAGATAGCGCAGTGAAAGCTCTACGCCGTTTTCGACTATCTTGGTATATACGATAGGCGTAAATTTCTCATAATATATCAGATACCTCTCTGCCATCTTCTTTATACGCTTGCCAAAGAGTTCCGTTACCTTTTCGCCTACCTTCTTTCCATGCTCAAGCATGATCTCTTCAGCCTTCTTGTAGTCGGATTCAAAGGTTATGACAAATTTTATCTCATCCCACAAGAATTCAAACCCCCTGGTGTAATTGAAGATGGGCTTCTTAAAGATCATGGAGTTTGAGACGTGCACTACCCTGCCGGTCGATTGGTCTTCTTTGACCCAGTTGCCTACTTCAAGGAGTGCAGTCTGAAATAACCTTATGTCTATAACATCGCCTTTAAGGTCGCCTATCTCTACGCGGTCCCCTGTATCGAACGGCCGTCTAAAGAGGATCAGAAACCACCCGGCAATGCTTAAGAAAACGTCGCCTAAAGCGACCACAAGACCTGCGCCGATGACGCTTATCACTACTGATAGGGTCCTGAGGTTCTTTATCCAGATTATGGTAATGAGCACGATATTCAGTATCGTAGCAATATAAAGGGTGGCCTTTCTCGCAGAGTAACGACTGCGTAGGTCAGTGATCTTCTTATTGATCACAGCCACAATACCCAGGGTAATTATGTATATAGAAAAGAATATAGCGCCTGAAAGAATAAGCTTATACATATTCGGCGACATCTCAAATTGCATATCCCACCTCCCATTTAATGATATAATTATATCTTATGCATGTAAAAAAGGCAAATCCTAAATTACAGCGTTTTTAACAAACATAAGAAAAATAGACCAGCGAGCGAAATAAAAAATTTAGCTTTTTGCGAGTATTTTATTGGTTTATATAGCTTATTTTTATAAGCTTAAAAGGGTGGTGGATGTTCGAGGCCACACTTTATGTGGGAGGCCTGAGTTCACCGCCCCCAATAAAATGCGAAGCAAAAAGCGTTAAGAATTTTTTCCTGAGCGAGCGGTCTATTTTTCTTATGTCAGTAAACTAGGCTAGTATTATTTACAACTTGGGAAGGGCGCCTATGAGGCGTTTGCTATATTTATGGTGAGGATCTTTATAGAGCAGGTCTGTAGGCGCGCGTTCTACTATCTGCCCTTTATACATGACAGCGATCTCATCCGCAATAGAGCCTACTGCCTTAAGATCATGTGATATCAACAGATACGTCAGACCAAGCTCTCTCTGGAGGTCCTTTAATAGCTTGAGGATCTTTGACTGGATAGAGACATCGAGACTAGAGACCGGCTCATCTAATACCAGGAATTGCGGCTTTACAGCAAGTGCCCGGGCTATGGCAATACGCTGCTTCTCCCCACCTGAGAATTGGTGTGGATATTTGAACCTATCTACGTATTTTAGCACGACATTTTTAAGAATATCTTTAAGGAGCTCTGTCCTCTCTCGCCTCTTTACCCTCATAAGGATAGGGCCTTCCAGTATAATATCCTTCATACGCATACGCGGGTCAAGTGAGCTATATGGGTCCTGGAATACTATCTGCATCATGCGCCTGATCTCTTTTGGCTTCTCCTTTAAAAGTTGCTCAGTAGTCTTTGCCTCGACTATAACATTGCCAGAGTCCGGCTTTATGAGATTCATTATCATCTTGGCCAGAGTCGTCTTGCCGCTCCCAGACTCCCCTACCAATCCCAGTGTCTCACCTCTGAATATATCAAACTTCACATTATACACAGCCCTTAGCTCGCCTACCTTTTTGCGCAATATACCGCGTTCTATGGGAAAATTCTTTGCGAGAAAATTTACCCTCATAAATGCTATCTCTCCCACATAAGGCGCCTTATCCTTATCTATCTGTGGAATGGCAGCTATGAGGTCCTTAGTATAAGTCACCTGAGGAGAGCTTAATACATCCTTTGTTATACCACTCTCCACTATCTTGCCTTCCTTCATGACGAGGATTCTGTCTGCTATCTGATTTACAACCTCCAGGTCATGAGTAATAAAAAGAATGGACATCTTATACTCTCTCTTTAATTCTAAAAGGAGGTTGAGTATGTCCGACTGGATAGTGACATCCAATGCAGTAGTCGGCTCATCTGCGATGAGTAATTGGGGTCCGCATGATAGAGCCATAGCTATCATGATACGCTGCCTCTGGCCGCCTGATAATTGATGCGGGTAGCTATTGAGTATCCTATGAGGCTCGTCTATCTTGACCTTTCTCAAAAGTATTACAGCCTCTTTACGCGCCCAGCGCACACCAATGCGCTTATGCGCGCGCATGGCTTCAATGATCTGTTCTCCTACGCGTAAAACAGGATTAAGGGATGTAAAAGGCTCTTGAAATATCATGGCTATCTTACTGCCACGAATCTTTAATATGCGTGATTCTTTGAGACGCAAGATATCATCCTCGCCAAAGAGTATCTTACCCTCCACGGCACGGCCATTTTGCGGAAGGAGCCCCATAATAGAGAGCGCTGTCATGGTCTTGCCAGAGCCACTCTCACCAACGAGCCCCACTACCTCATCAGCGCCAATATCAAAGGAGACCCCATCAATCGCCTTTATAGCACGCCGTCCATCCCTAAATTGTACTTTCAGATCTTTTATCGATAACACTAAATAACTCTCCTATTTTTGTGTAAAGCTGCGGGGGTTTGCCGTAGCGACTGTTACCCTATCTATCAGAACGAGTTGTGTATACTATCTGGCGGCGACCGGCGGGATTGTCCGGAAGCGAAAAGTTTTGCGTTGCGAGCGTAGCACTTGAATGTCATATCATGACATACCAAGTGCAGCGAGCAGCAAAACTCGCTGGAGGACAACCCGCCGGTAGGCCGCCAATATTCTATTTACACAACAAACAAATGTAAGCCCCGCAGCTTTACAAAGAACGAGCTCTCATCTCTTCAATTTAGGGTTGAGGGCGTCTCTTAGCCCTTCGCCCAATAAGTTAAACGCAAGTACAGTTATGAGTATTGCAAGTCCTGGGAAGAGGATCACCCACCACCCTACGCCCAGTGCCGCCTTACCCTCCATTATTATATTACCCCAGCTGGGATCCGGCGGCTGAACACCGAGTCCGAGAAAACTTAAACCCGCTTCAGTCAAAATAGCCCCAGCCACGCCGAATACAAAACTGACTAAAACAGGCGGTATGCTGTTCGGAATAAGGTGCTTCAGTATTATATGAAGATTGCTCCCGCCAAGCGCCTTTGACGCCAGGATAAAATCTCTCTTCTTTAACGACAATATCTCTGCGCGAATAAGGCGTGCCATACCCATCCAGCTAGTAAGGCCTATGACGATCATTATATTGTAGATATTCGGTCCCACTACTGCTATCACGGAGAGGATCAGAAAGAATGTAGGAAAACATAGCATTATATCTGCAAACCGCATTATAATATTGTCGCACTTTCCTCCGTAAAATGCTGCGATCGAACCCAGGAATATTCCGATGAGCGCGGCTATCCCCACTGCTACAAGCCCGATCGACAAAGCAACCCTCGAGGCATAGACTACCCTGGAGAATATATCCCTTCCTAGCATATCCGTCCCAAAAAAGTGCTGCGCTGAAGGTGCTGCAAGCGCATCCTCTATAGTTATGGCTGTTGGGTCATGCGTAGCTATATACGGGGCAAGTATAGCAAGAGCGCTTAATATAAGAATAATTACGATCCCGAATAACGCCAGCTTGTTTTCAATCAAATCTTTCATATGTTTATCTTTCTCGGATCCTGGGGTCTATGTAAAAGTAAGTGATATCTGCCAGGAAGTTTCCAAACAATGTCAAAAATGCGCTTATTACAAGTATAGCCATGATCGTATTGTAGTCCCGCATAAAGACGCTCTCCACCATGAGTCTGCCCATACCGGGAATATTGAAGATACTCTCAAATATTACGCTGCCGCTTATGAGGCCGGGTATGGATAGGCCCAGTATAGTGACTATCGGTAAGAGCGCATTCCTCAAACCGTGCTTATAGATGACCGTTCGCTCAGACAGCCCTTATGCCCTCGCTGTCCTTATA
>CAYLIX010000011.1:0-5489 GCA_964383775.1 uncultured Planctomycetia bacterium | reverse complement strand
CATTACCTCGAGCATGGACTGGCGCATATATCTGGAGAAGCCTGCAAGCCCGCCTACGCTCGCTATGAATACGGGCAGGATAAGGTGCCACCCAAGATCTTTTATCTTCTCAATATTAGAGAGGTTTTCAAAGTCGAGCGATGTCAATCCTGATACTGGCAGCCACCCCAGCCTGACACCCAGATAAGACATAAGTATAAGCGCCAACCAGAAAGATGGTGTGGCAAACCCTACAAAAACCAAGAGAGTCGTGGATCTATCGAATAGTGATCCCCTGTGTACTGCGCTGCGTATACCTATAGGGATGGCCAGCATTAATATTATTATAATGGCCAGGAGATTAATGAATATGGTAATGGGTAAGCGCTCCTGTATCTTGCTTAAGACATCTCTGCCATCAACATAGGAGACGCCAAAATTCAAACGCAGGATATTGGCGGACCATGTAAGGTATTGCACGTGGAGAGGCTTATCCAGCCCAAATATCTCATTCATGACAATCCTGGCCTCCTGCGATGCCTTGGGATTCATCTCGACCATCATATCCGTAGGTTCGCCTGGGGCAAGGTGTATGACCGTAAAGGTGATTATAGTAATCCCTATGAATACCGGAATAAGACTCAGGAGCCGTTTGATTATATAAGGGATCATTGCCTATACCTATGTTCACTCTTTGGCACATACCAGTCTATAAAATTATGGCCTATACCTATTGGCGCCACTTCAACGTTGCGGAACCTTTTGTGTACTGTGGGTAGGGCGTCCGGGACATACAGAAAGAGATATGGCTGTTCATAGTAGAGTATCTTATGTACCTTGTTGTATATGGCCTTTCTCTTTGCCATGTCAAAAGTTGCACGGGCCTCTACAAGGAGTGAATCTACCTCGCTATTTGAATAACTTATAAAATTAAACTCACCCTTCCTCGTCTTGGAGGAGTGCCATATATCATAACAGTCTGGATCACGCGATAGAGACCAACCCAGGATAACTGCCTCAAACCTTCTCTTATTAATAAATTCATTTATAAATACTGACCATTCTACTATCCTTATATCTACCTTGATGCCTATGTCCCTTAACCTCTTCTGTATGATCTCTGCACTGCGTCTCCTGAGGTCATTGCCCTGGTTTGTAAGTATGGTAAATGCAAACTCTTCGCCATCCTTATCAAGCCATCCATCCTTATCTCTATCTTCCCAGCCTGCCTCACTCAATAATGCCTTTGCCTTAGCTGGTGAATATGCTGATGGCTTTACGCCCTTATTATAAGCCCAGGATTCCGGTATGAACGGGCCTGTACAGGCACGTCCAAGGCCCAATAAGACGCCATTAATGATCTCATTCTTATCCACTGCATAATTAATGGCACGGCGGATTCTGATATCGGCAAATCTCTTGTCCTTCAGATTAAAGGCCATATAGGTATAACCAAATGATGGATATCGAAATTTCCTGAACCTATCCTTAAAAAAGATAGTATCAGTAAGCCTGCTGTATTGTAATGGCTTGAGGTTCATATAGTCAACATTCTCTGTCTGCAGCTCAAGAAACATGGTATCCGGATCCGGAATGATCCTATATATATACCTGGCTATATAAGGCCTGTGCTCAAAGTAATCCTGGTTTGCTGTCAGGTCTATTCTTTCGCCGGAGTGCCAACTCTTGATCTTGTAAGGGCCTGTCCCTACAGGCCTCCTGGCAAAAGAGGTCTCCATCAGATCTTCGTTGTAGAGAAGGTGCCTGGGCATCATTGACATACCCCAGCTGGCAAGGCTAGGTGAGAATACCTCTTTATATCGGACCCTTACAGTATATTTATCTATAACGTCGAGTGCTTCCACTTTTTTAAAGTCGCCGCTATATGGTGTGGGAACACCGCGGTCTATGAGCTTGCTGAACGTAAATTCAACATCACCGGCAGTAAAGGGCCTTCCATCATGCCAGCGTACATCCTTTCTTAAATGAAAGATTATAGTCTTACCGCCATCCTGGATCTCCCATCTCTCTGCAAGATCTCCAACGAGCTTTAAGTCTTTATCGTATTTTACCAGTCCGTTAAAGATAAGGCCTGTTATGGATCCTGATGCGCCGTCTGAGGCGAGTATGGGCACGAGCGTCCTGGCATCTGCTATTGAGGCGGATACATATGCATCGCCATAAGAAGCGTTCTCCTGCCCGGAGTAGGCATATTGGGTATTAAAAAATAAAAGGACCGCTATAAAGTAGAGCGGCCCTATCCATATAATGGGATGTAAGGAAGATCTCTTTTTCAATTGTTCTTTCCGTTCTTATTCTTTGGTATCTTTCTCTTCAGTTTCCTGGGAAAGCCTATCTTCAAGCGGCAATACATCCTTAGGTGTATCCTTTGGCATCTCTTCTTTTGCAGCCACAGGCAGCATCTTCTTGATCTTGTCAAGATCCATAATCGATCTTGATCGCCGGCTCGAAAGGATAGCAAGGCTCAAGGAGGTAACTAAGAACGTTATTGCGCATACAGTCGTCGCCTTCTGCAGGAAAGTGGCAGTATTTGCGCCGAATATAGTAGAGCCTGAAGCGCCGAATGTCTCACTCAGTCCTCCCCCGCGCCCTGACTGCAGCAGGATCACCATCACGAGTACCAGACACGCTATAATATGCACTGTTATCAATACTATATACATCTTATCACCTCACTTATCTCTTTATAGATTTTTTTACCAGGGTCGAAAACTTGTCCTTCTTTAAACTTGCGCCGCCTACCAGTGCACCGTCTATATCCTCCATATTCACCAGCTGCTCTACATTATCCGGTGTAACACTCCCACCATATTGAATCCTCACCATAGAGGCGGTCTTTTCATCATACATCTTATTCAAAAGGGTGCGTATAAACTTATGGATCTCCTGGGCCTGATCAGGCGTAGCAGTCTTACCAGTCCCTATAGCCCATACCGGCTCATATGCTATTACTACTTTTAAGATATCTTCACCCGGAATAGATCGTAAGGAATTTTCTACATGGTCTTTTACTACATCAAATGCCTTACCCGACTCTCTCTCTTGTAGATTTTCACCAACACATACTATTGGTAATAAGCCGCTCTTTAAAGCAGCCTGCAGTTTCTTATTCACGGTTTCGTTCGTCTCACCAAAGTACTTTCGCCTCTCTGAATGGCCTATTATGACATATTTACATCCTGCATCCTTTAGCATCTTGGCTGAGACCTCGCCAGTATATGCGCCCTTCTCTTCCCAATAGAGGTCCTGCGCGCCAAGGGCAATATTTGAGTCGGTTATAACCTCTGCCGTCTCACTCAAAGCAGTAAATGGGGTACATACAACTATATCGAGCGATGAAATATCGAAGAGCTCTCTCTTTATGCCATTCGCAAGTTCTATTGCCTCAGTGATAGTATTGTTCATCTTCCAATTGCCTGCTATGATTACTCTGCGCATTGATCTATCTCCTAATCTCTGTCATTTAATGCCGCTATTCCGGGTAAGGTCTTTCCTTCAAGATATTCCAATGATGCCCCGCCGCCCGTCGATATATGCGACATCTTCTTATCAAGCCCAAGCTGGGTAACTGCTGCAGCTGTATCTCCCCCGCCTATGACTGTAGTGGCATCCAAATCTGCTAAAAAACCTGCAATACTCCTTGTACCTTTACTAAACTTATCCATCTCAAAGAATCCTACAGGGCCATTCCATATTATGGTCTTTGCCGTCTTTAACTCCTTCTTAAATTCATCTATGGTCTTTGGTCCTATGTCGAGCCCTATCCATCCCTCTGGTATCTCCTGGTCTACGCCTTTAATATTTGCATCTGGGTCCAGTCTATCTGCCACGATATGATCTATTGGTAAAAGGAGCTTTACATTTTTGTCTTTTGCCTTCTTCAGGATATCTTTGGCAAGATCAAGCTTATCACTCTCCAGCTTTGAGCCTCCCACTGATATACCCTGTGCTTTTAGGAAAGTATAAGCCATGGCCCCGCCTATCAATATTGCATCAACGCTCTCCATAAGGCGGGAGAAGACCTCTATCTTATCGGATACCTTGGCACCTCCCAGTATTGCCATGTACGGCTTATCCGGGCTCGTAAGGAGTTTTTCAAAGTACTCTATCTCTTTGTCGACTAGGAAACCGGATGCCGAAGGAAGAAACTTTGTAACGCCCTCTGTTGATGCATGGGCCCTATGGCATGTACCAAAGGCATCATTTACAAATACCTCACCCAATGAAGCGAGCTCCTTGGCAAAAGTGGGATCATTCTTCGTCTCCTCTTTGTAGAATCTTAAATTCTCAAGCAGTATAACATCACCCGGTTTCATTGCCTCGACTGCAGACTTGACTGTATTGCCAATACAGTCATCCATCTTTTTAACCTCTCTGGAAAGCAATTCGCCCAGGCGTACACTTACAGGATTGAGACGTAATGCCTCTTTGACCTCACCCTTTGGCCTGCCTAAATGGCTCATGAGTATGACCGCTGCATTGTTCTCGAGCGCATACTTTATGGTAGGAAGAGACGCCCTTATGCGGGTATCGTCTGTGATCCTGCATTCTTTATTGAGCGGCACATTAAAATCTGCCCGTATAAGAACACGCTTACCTCTTATATTGAGCTCTCTTATAGACTTCTTCTTAAGCACAAATATACCTCATTTGTGCATATGATATAATAATATCCATATACTGTCAATGCTAATTAATTGAGTAGTTGTTGTATTGCAGTGAGGAGATGGTCGAATTCAAAGGGCTTAGTTACATAGGAGTCTGCGCCTGCGTCTTTACCCATCTTCAGATCCTGTTCTGTTGCCCTTGCCGTAAGCAGGATTATAGGTATATGCTTATACCCTTCATCAGATTTAAGCAGTTTACAGACCTTAAAGCCATTCATCTTGGGGAGCATCAGATCCAGTATGATAAGATCCGGGTTCTCCTTCTTTGCTAATATGAGCGCTTCATCACCATCATACGCAGGTATCACTTCAAATTTATATTTCTCCAGGTGCAGCTTTAATGTATCTACTAAATCCGGTTCATCATCTACGAGTAATATTCGTATTGCCATCTAATACCTCCCTATCCCTTAAGTATCTTGCCTACGGCCTTGACCACTGTCTGTGAATCAAATGGCTTCAATACAAAATCAACTATATCCAATGCCTCAAGTCCCTTCTGTGCCACCAATCCAGGATCCTGGGCAGTATAGGCTATAATGGGTATATGCTTTGTGGTGCGATCTGACTTTAACGCCTTATATGTAGCAAATCCATCCATAGTAGGCATCATGAGATCCAATATAATGAGCGCAGGCGATTTATGCTTGGCAATACGCAGCGCTTCTTTGCCATCCTTAGCCTTCAGGCATTCATAACCGCTAAACTCCAACCTTGCGGCCAATACATCCCTTATATCCTTTTCATCGTCGACTATCAATATTGTCTTCATGAAATCTTCCTCTCATCTGCCTTCTTCGAGCATAAGCTCGAAATCTTTGG
>CAYLIX010000010.1:14609-16343 GCA_964383775.1 uncultured Planctomycetia bacterium | reverse complement strand
TCTTGAATATGCATCCTGCATTCGGTAATGCATACTCCTGGCGTTTGAGCTTCTCCTGGGCAATGGCCCTGAATCTCTTGTATATCTTTTCAGGTATATCCTTCTTAAGGCGCAGCCCTGCCTCCAATATTATATACCCTGAAAGATTTGAATCTCTATATCTGAATTTCAGGTCACTGGACCTTAAGATTGAGATCTCCCTATTATTCAGGTCCATTACCTTTATCCATGCTATATGCTCGCCGATAGTACCGTGCTTTGTGCCTGCATTCATAATAATGGCGCCGCCTAGAGTCCCCGGTATTCCACATAACCCTTCAAGCCCTGCCAAAGACATATCCATAGACTTTGTAATGATCCGTGCGAGTGAGGACCCGCTTCCACACATGGCCATATCCTTGCTGAATCTGATACCTTTAAAAGCAGGCGCAGATAATCTAATGACTGCAACATTAAGCTTGCGATCATCTATCAAAAGATTTGAGCCATTGCCTATGAGCATAGGCCTTAATTTAAGGTTACGGACTATTAATAGGGCGCGTTTGAGATCTTCGATCGATGATGGTTCAATAAACAGAGGCGCAGTGCCGCCTATCTTAAATGTGGTATATTCGCTTAAAGTTTCATTGAATAAGATACGACCTTGTATCTTCTCTCGTATCATATCTTTAGGAGGTTTTATCATTGCTCAATCTCTCCTTTAACTCTCTTCCTACGTCATTTATATCGCCTGCGCCGAGTATTGCCACGAGGTCTCCATCCTGATAAGTATCATACAGATAATCTGTGATATTCTTCTTCGGTATTATATGCACATCCTTAAAACCGGTCTTTCTCACCTCATCCAGTATATTCTTTACACTCACTCCGTCTATGGGCCTCTGGCTTGCAGCATATATATTGGTCAGTATGAGCTTGTCGCATAAATTGAATGATGCCCCAAACTCTTTTGCAAGCTCCTTTGTGCGCGTATAACGGTGCGGCTGGAATACAGTGATGATCCTCTCTGGTTTAAGCAGCCTGCATGCCTTAAGCGTAGCCTTTATCTCAGTAGGATGGTGCGCATAATCTTCAAGGAGTGTCATGTTGCCTGTATCGGGATATACTTCAAACCGCCGCTTAGCGGATTTAAATTCATAGAGCGTGCGCGCAATGGCCTCAAAATCTATGCCGATATGTAATGCAAATAGTATGGCAGCGAGGCTGTTTAATATATTATGAGTTCCAGGGACATTCAAATGTATTGTGCCAATACGTTCTTTATGATAGATACAATCAAAGCGTGTCTTCATCCCTTCGGCTACAATGCCCTCTGCATAAAGGTCTGCCTCTTTTGAGACGCCAAACGTACCAAATTTAAGGTCATAGAGCAATAGAAGCTATCTCAAGAAACGATCGTCAATAAGCGCAAAGAGCATACCATTCGGCTCAATATTCTGCATAAATGCCCGGCTTGAGCGCGTAACACCCTCTGTATCTTTATAATAATCGAGGTGCTCACGGTCTACATTGGTTATGATGCCGTATCTTGGCCTTATGAAGAGGTGTGATCCATCACTCTCATCCGCCTCTGCCACAAGGAAATTACCCTTACCTGCGCGTACATTGCCATTTAAGGTATAAGATTCACCGCCCAGTATGCAGCCAGGGTCATGCTGCGCATTAATGAGTATATCGCATATCATTGAGGTGGTAGTAGTCTTGCCATGAGAACCAGTGATTGCTACGCCCTCC
>CAYLIX010000010.1:0-14593 GCA_964383775.1 uncultured Planctomycetia bacterium | reverse complement strand
AATTCCCCGCGATGCAGGATCCTTATACCTTTCTTCTTTGCCTCCTTTAGCTCTGGATTATCTGCGGATATAGAAGATGAATATACAACGAGCCCTGCATTACTGATATTCTCTCTCTTGTGGTCTGTATATATCTTTCCGCCTTTGGACACTATTTTTTCTGTAAGGTTATTTGGAGTTGTGTCTGATCCGGTTATTATATAACCCCTGGATAAGAGAATGAGTGCCAGTCCACTCATACCAATACCGCCTATTCCTATAAAATGTATCTCTGTATTACTCTTTAGCATCACACTCTTCTCCACACAAAGAGATGACCTCTCTTGCCAGGAGGCTCGTTGCCTCAGGCTTACCCAGGCGCTTGGCATTGGATGATATCTCATCAAGTCTATTAGGGTATCTGGCAAATGTTGATAAGAGCTCTCTCATCTTTAACCCGTCGAGCTCGTCCTCGTTCATTGTAATGGCCGCATTATTCCTGGATAAGAATCGCGCGTTCTCGTACTGATTTATCCTCCCCTTTGGATAGGGGACTAAGAATGCAGGTTTACCAAAATATGTAAGCTCAGCTATGGTCGTTGCACCTGCCCTGGCTATTACAAGATCCGAAGCACCATAGGCATATTCTATGCTATCCATAAATGGAAATACGCAAGAGATTATCCCCTCTTTCTTATACCTGGTCTTTACATGTCCATAATCTGCCCTGCCGGTTACGTGCACAATCTGGAGCATCTTCTTTTCAGCAGCACCCATGATGCTCAGGGCATTGATTATGGTATTATTTAGGAAACTGGCCCCCTGGCTGCCGCCTATAACGAATATGGTAAACCTGTCAGGTACTAACCTAAGCTCTTCTCGTGAGGCACGCTTGTCAGTTACCGCAAAAGAACCCCTTATAGGGTTTCCAGTCCATATTGCCTTTGCCTGATTAAAGAATCTCCTCGTATATTCAAAGCTTATTGCTATGCGTCCTGCAAATAAGGCCTCCACTCTATTTGCCAATCCTGGTATGAGATTCTGTTCATGGATCATCCTGGGTATACGCAGTATCCATGCTGCAAAGATGACTGGCGCAGATACATACCCGCCAAATCCTACAACACAATCAGGGCGAAATTTACGCAGGAGCCTTATGCTCATAATAGTACCCATTGTGAGAAAGAATAGAAAACGAAGCATCTTGTATGGATTCAAACTAAGTGCCAACCCCTTACATGGTATTGTATGAAAGTTGAAGCCGCTCTTATTCAGGATCTGGGTATCAATGGGTTTCTGGCTGCATGCTATCAGTATGTCGAATCCCTTACTCTTTAGCTCTTGAGCAAGGGCAACACCCGGAAATATATGCCCGCCTGAACCGCCGCATGTTATTAAGACCTTCATGCCTGCCCCTTATCCTTTGCTATGTTCAATAAGAGCCCTATTGATGCCATATGTACTACCAGTGCACTGCCGCCATAACTTAAGAATGGCAGAGGCAATCCCTTTGTGGGAAGCGCGCCAATGCTCACCCCTATATTTATGAGTACTTCGAGCGCTATCATGGATATGATACCCAGGCTTAAGAATCTTCCAAATGAGTCCTGGACCTTAAATACGATCCGCATGCCCTGCCAGATGAGCGCCATAAAGAGAAGCGTGACTGAGAGCGTACCCATAATACCGAGCTCTTCACCTATGATCGAAAAGACAAAGTCTGTATGGGCTTCAGGCAGATAAAAGAGCTTTTGCTTGGACATGCCAAGGCCCACTCCAAAGATACCGCCAGACCCCAGGGCCAGGAATGACTGTATGATCTGAAAACCGCTGCCCTGCGGGTCTTGCCATGGGTTTAAGAATACCTTTATCCTCTTTAATCTATAGGGGGTACGCGCAATTAATAGATAGAAGATCGGTACCAGGCTTCCCAGCATTGCAAATATATAGGACCATCTCAATCCTGCGCCAAAGAGCATTATAAGGGCCATCATACCTATCAGGACTGAGGTACCCAGATCAGGCTGCATAAGTATAAGGCCTGACACCAGGAACGTAATGATAGAGAATGGCAATATCGTATGGACCAGGTTATTTATCTTGTGTGTCCTCTTACTAAGAAAATCTGCTAAGTATACTGCAAGTGTAAGTTTCACCAGTTCTGATGGCTGAAAACTGATCGAGAAGAATCTAAACCAGCGCCTCGCGCCCCCAGCTTCACTACCCAGTGACGGAACCAGTACCATTACCAATAAGGTAAGGGATAAGAGAAGTAATGGGCGGCCAAAGGACTTAAGCCTGTTATAATCAAAGGAGATGCAGAATATACCTGCAAAAAACCCCAGCCCTAAAAAGAGTAAGTGCCGTTTTAAGAAGAAATTGCTATCATCCATCTTCTCGTGGGCATATATAGCACTCGACGAATATATCATGATAATACCTATTGCAAGCAGGATCAATGTAATGACCAGTATCGAAACCCTAATATTACGCATTAACCCTCTCTACTTCTTCTCCAATTGATCTACAGCCTGGCAAAATATCCTGCCGCGCTCTTTATAGTCGGTAAACATATCAAAGCTGGAACACATGGGTGATAAGAGTACTGTATCTCCACTCTTGGCAATACTACGCGCTTCTGTAACCGCCTCTTCGAGTGAGCCGGATAGAGAAGTCGGCACCACAGAAGAGAATGCATTCTTGATCTTCTCTTTGGCCTCTCCTATAAGCACGAGTGACTTTACCTTCTCCTTAAATAATTTATTGAGCACCTTATAGTCACCGCCCTTATCCTTGCCGCCAGCTATCAGGATTATGCCGCGGGAAGAAGACTGTACTGCACGACGAGTACTGTCAATGTTAGTAGCCTTTGAATCATCTATAAACTTTATTCCGTCAATGATCTTGACCATCTCAAATCTATGATCCAGTGTCTTAAAATTGTAGAGCGTCTCTTTAATATTGTCGGCATCCACGCCCAGAAGATAAGCTGCAAGCCCGGATGCAAGAGAGTTTTCGACATTGTGCTCACCCGCGAGTGAGAGGTCTTCCTTTCGGGCAAGCCATATATACTTACCCTCTTTACGCACGACGAGCTGATCATTCTCTACGTAAGCACCATCGATCTCTTTTGGCATGTGGTGCCTGGAAAAATAGATTCGTTTAGACCTTACGCCCCCTTTTAGCTCTTTAAGCTTATGTTCGCTGTAATTCAATATGGCGATATCATTTTCATCCTGATTCATAAAGAGTCTCATCTTTGCAGATACATACTCTCCATAGTCCTTATACCTGTCCAGGTGATCCTGCGATATATTGAGCATAATGGCTATATATGGTTTAAAATGCTCTATTCGTTCCAGCTGAAAAGAGCTCACCTCAAGCACCACGATCGTATCGCTGTCAATATCTGACAGAACTGAAGTAAATGGTATACCTATATTGCCACAGATGACCGTCTTCTTCTGTCCCTTCTTCAGCATATCTGCAATGAGCATGGTAACTGTAGATTTACCATTGGTGCCGGATATGGCCACTATCTTACCCTGGCAAAACCTATAGGCGAGTTCAATCTCACCCATAATGGGTATATTCATCTCTACAGCCCATTTTACAGGCTGTGAATCATTATCTACTCCAGGACTCAACACAATAAGCCCTACCCCTTCAAAAAAATCTCTCGTGTGCCCGTTCGTCTGACACAATATGCCTTTTGATTCCAGCAGATCTCTTCTGGCCTGTATAGATGGGCTATCGCTTCCCTCTGAAACAGCAACAGAAGCGCCTTTGCTCTTAAGAAAGGAGGCAGCAGCCATTCCACTCTCTCCCAAACCAACTACCACTACTCTTTTTTCTGCAAGTTCCATACTACCTCAGCTTTAATGTTGTAAGGGTTAATAATGCCAGGATCATCGCAATTATCCAGAATCTCGTTATGATCTTATTCTCAGGCCAGCCAAGATGTTGAAAATGGTGGTGTATGGGTGCCATCAGGAATATCCTCCGTTTTTTGAGCTTAAACCATGCCACCTGCATCAGTACTGTAACTGTCTCCCATACAAATATACCACCTACCAGGAATAGTAATAGCTCCTTCTTTATAAAGAGTGCCATCATGCCTACTGCCCCGCCGAGGGCAAGGGAACCTGTATCTCCCATGAATATTGTCGCGGGATAAGAGTTGAACCAGAGAAACCCCAGGCCACTGCCCAGTATGGCTGCAGAGACGACTGCAAGCTCGCCGGCATTTGGGTGATAGAAGACGCTCAGATACTGGCTGATCTTCGCATGGCCAGTAACATAGCTTATTATGCCGTATGTAATGGCTATTATGATCACACACCCTATAGCAAGACCGTCTAAACCGTCTGTAATATTGACGGCATTTGATGAGGCTACTATAACGATGATGGTAAAGAGCACGTATAAGAGGCCCAGGTTTATCATAAAATCTTTGAAGAACGGAAAGTTCAATGTATTAGGAAAATCAGGGTCAAGAAATAGTACGATACCTATAAACGCGCCTATGGCAAGCTGCCCCAGTAATTTACTGGTCGCCCTAAGGCCTCCGGATCCTCTCTTTAACTTAATAAAGTCATCGATAAATCCTATAAATCCCAGCCATATGATGCCAACGAGCGATAATATTACAAATTTATTAGCCAGGTCTGCCCATAAGACTACAGACAATACCAGGGAGATGATTATCATTATACCGCCCATAGTAGGCGTGCCCTCTTTGTCCTTATGATACTGGTAGAGACTGGGCGCATCGTGCCTTAAGATCCTCTCCCTTACATTGAACTTGTTGAGCATCCTTATAATAACAGGCCCGAGTAATAAGGTAAGGATAAATGCCGTAATACCGCAGAAGGCTGCGCGGAATGTAATGTATCTGAATAGATTAAAACCGATCCAGAGATCTCTTAACGGATACAATAAGCGGTATAACATTACTCTCCCTCTAGGTATTATAACTCGTCTATTATCTTCTCCATGGACATTGAGCGTGACCCCTTGATAAGTACGGCATCGCCGGGTTCTATTATCTTCTTTAATAGAGCGGCTGCCTCTCTGGAGTCGAGGCATGACCAGAGGCAATCCTTATCCATGCCTGCGCGGCTTGCAGCCTGCAGGGTGTATCTTGAGAGGCTCCCTACTGCTACAAGCTTATCTATAGATGAGCTCGCTATGTGTCGGCCTGCTCTGCCATGAAATAACCTGTCCTTCTTACCCAATTCCAACATATCTCCTGAAACGACGATTCTCTTACCCTTTGCCTTAAACTTTGAGAAGGCATCTATGGCGCATTTCAATGAAAGCGGGTTGGAGTTGTATGCATCATTTATTATATCTATTCCTTTTATCCTCTTATGTTCCATGCGCATAGATGAACCTTTAAAAGAACCGAGCGCTTCTTGTATGATATTCATACTAATGCCAAGATGCATGCATACCCCTATTGCACTGAGGGCATTGAACTCGTTGTGCTCTCCGAGGAACTTCACCTTAAGATGGCTCGGCTGAATATCATTCTTCCTGCCTTTACCAAAGGTCTTTACAATAGATCTTGGCTTTAAGCGGGTAAGCATGGCATCATCACCATTTAAGAATAGGGTCTCCTTAATGCCCAACACCTCCAGCAACTCAGACTTTGCCTTAAGCACGCCCTCTATATCTTTAAAATATTCCAGGTGCGACGGGCCTATATTTGTAATGAGCCCGATATTGGGCTTGAGTATATTACTAAGCCTTCTGATCTCTCCGAATGAATTGGCCCCCATCTCAAGGACTGCAAAAGAGTGGCGGGATTTAAGTCTTAAGAGAGTAAGCGGCAACCCAATGAGATTATTCTCTGTACCATTGTTCTTGAGCACAGTACCTTTGTAGCTAAGTATATGCGCGATCATGTCCTTGGTCGTAGTCTTACCATTGCTGCCGGTGATCCCCACTATCGGTATATTGAATCTCTTTCTGTGATATGCAGCTATATTGCCCAATGCAGTCAGGGAATCCTTTACCCTGATCATTGCCCCCTTCTCTTCGCCGATCACTCCAAAGGCCCCCTTCTTCAATGCAGTGTCGATAAAATCATGGCCGTCAAAGCGCTTACCCCTTATGGCTATAAAGAACTGTCCCCTCTTTATAGTCCTGGAGTCTATGGATACTCCCCTCTTTAACACTTCTGCTATATTAAGCATGCTGATCTCTTTTCCAGGCATTCACTGGCTATCTCTTTGTCATCGAATGGCATGTGCCTCTTACCTATGATCTGGTACTTCTCATGCCCTTTACCAGCGATGAGCACTATATCCCTGTCATCAGCCATCTCTATCGCCTCTTCTATGGCCTGGCGTCTGTCCAGCACAACCTTAAAACTCTTTGACGCGCCTCTTATGCCTTTCACGATATCATTGGCTATATCTTTTGGGTCTTCTTCTCTCGGGTTATCCGAAGTTACAAATATATGGTCTGAATACGCAGTGCATACACTGCCCATCCTGGGGCGTTTTGCCTTATCCCTGTTGCCTCCGCAGCCAAAGACTGTGATGATCCGCCTCTCCTTTAATCGGCTTAGTGTATACAAGACCTTTGATAATGCATCATCTGTATGCGCATAATCTATGAATACCTTAATAGGCCCTCTTCTGTCTACAAGCTCGAGCCTTCCGGGAAGCTCTATCTCTTTTGCCAGGGCGCTCTTTATCATATTGAGGCTCACACCTTCCATAATTGCGCAGGATAAGGCTGCAAGCATATTTGAGATATTATATTGGCCTATAAAGGGGGTCTTTATTGGCATGGCCTTACCCCCTGCATGCAGCAGGAATGTACTACCATCCAGGCCGTAAGTAATCTGCTCTGCATAGACATCCGCGCCCTTTTTTATACTGTAGCTTGCTATTCTCTTTGTGTTGCACGCAGCCTTAACTTCCTTGAAATTTGGGTCATCCTTATTCAATATGGCATATGAAGTAGCAGGCAAAGACTCAAAGAGTGAGAGCTTTGACTTAAGGTATTTCTTAAAGGTTTTGTGATAATCGAGGTGCTCTCTGGTGGCATTGGTAAATATGCCGCCGCGAAAAGCAATATAATCCGCTCTATGCTGATCGAGCGCATGGCTTGAGACCTCCATTACGCAATAGTTTAGGGAGCAATCGACCATCTTCTTTAAAAGCCCCTGGAGTATCATAGGCGAAGGCGTTGTATTCTCTGAGTCGACTATCATCTTATCGATCTTATAACAGACAGTTCCTATGAGGCCGGCCTTGAGCCCGGCCCGCCTCAGGATAGACTCCACCATATATGAGACCGTGGTCTTGCCGTTTGTACCGGTAACACCTATAACCTTGATCTTCTTTGACGGGTCCTGATAGTGCTCCTTTGCAAGGAATGCGAGCGCTTTTCTTGTATTCTTTACAATGATCTTAGGAGACCCTTTCGTATCTAAATCCCTCTGCAGGATTATAGCCTTTGCGCCTCGGTTCAATGCCTCACCCACATAATCGTGGCCATCTGATCGCGTACCATTTATTGCAATAAAGAGGTCTCCCTTACGAACGACCTTTGAATCTGTCGTTATCTTATTATAATCAAATTTTGCAAGAACCTCTTTCAATCTGCTCATAGTTTAATAGAGTCTCTGCCCTTATCAGGTTTTACTTTAAGATACTTTAATACATCCCCCGCAACCTCCTTAAAGACAGGCGCTGCAACGGTCCCTCCATAGTATGTGCCCTGCGGTTCATCCAGGGAGACGAGGACTGCTATGCGGGTCCTATTTACAGGCGCAAAACCGATGAAGGATGCGACAAACTTGCTATGGGAATATTTACCATCCGGCCCGACCTTCTGGGCAGTACCGGTCTTACCCGCAGAGGTGTAGAGATCGAGGCGGGCATTTCTGCCTGTGCCCCTCTCAACAACACCCTTTAATATGCTCTTCATCTTCTTTGCTGTGGCCTTTGACAGGATCCGTCTCTTTACAGCCCGGGAAGAACTTTTTATTACGTTATTATCTTCGCTGACTATCCTGGAGACGATATGCGGTTCAAGCAGCTCTCCGCCATTTGCAATAGCGCTCATAGCCATAATAAGCTGAATTGATGTAACTGCCACCTCCTGCCCCATTGGTACCGCAGATATGGATACACCCGACCATTCATCAGGGCGCCTTATAATACCCTGCACCTCTCCCGTTGCCTTTATTCCAGAAGCTTCACCAAAACCAAATAATTTTATGAATCTATACAGCTCATCTTTTCCAATGATCTCGGCTATCTTTGTCACGCCTATGTTGCTCGACTTCTCAAAGACTTCAGTAAATGTCAGGGTACCATGCGGCTTATGGTCATGTAGTATGCGCCCACCAATATAATATTCTCCATCCTCGCAGAAAAATTCCTGATCCATGGCAGCTACATCATTCTCCAGGGCACAGGATGCAGTGACTATCTTGAATACGCTCCCCGGCTCATATATATCAGTAAACGCGCGGTTTCTTCGCACGTCTGCGTTCGTGGTACTCACAGCATTTAAGTCATAAGAGGGGTGATTGGCAAGGGCGAGAATATCACCTGTGTATGGATCCATTACAATCACAGTGCCGGACTTGGCCTTACGTTTTTTGCAGGCGTTATCAAGATACGTCTGGGCAATATATTGAATCGCTTCATCGATAGACAGCACTATGTCGAGCCCATTGGATGGCGGTACAAAACTTATGTCTCCTGATAAGATATCACGCCTCTTTGCATCCCTTATGGTCTGGCGATAGCCAGGCTTCCCTTTTAGAAAGTCGTCATACTCGAGTTCTATACCTTCAAGCCCTCTATCATCAATACCTGTAAAACCTATGATATGGCTTGCCAGTCTGCCCTTAGGGTAAAAGCGCTTATTCTCTTTCATGAGTTTAAGCCCTTCAAGCCCAAGCCCTGTAATCTCTGCGGCAATCTCTTTTTCAACCTCCCTGGCTATCCATACAAAAGACTTATCCCGGCTGAGGCGGTCGAATATAATCTCTCTATCCATACCAAGGATATCTGAGAGGGCCGTGGCCATTGCCGGTTTACTTTCGGTGCTGATCTGGTTTGGTGAGGCATATAAAGACGAGACCTTGCAGTCTATAGCAAGCTTCTGGAGATTCCTGTCATATATATCTCCACGCTCAGGCTCTATCTCCATTAATATATTATGTTGTTTATATGCTAATTTTGATAAGTGATCAGATCTAAATAGTTGTAGGTATACGAGGCGGCCTGCATAGAATGATAAGAGCATAATAAAACTTATAAAGATGATAAACAGGCGGGATCTGTAAGGTCTTCTCTGCAATGTAACTATTTCCCTAAGGCTTTATGTGGCGGCCCGATATGCAGCGGGTTAAAGGGTAAGACTAATTCGTGGTGGGGGTGGCTTGCGCTTCACTCTTTAATGAAAAGAGCTCTACCATATTGCGCAGGATAGACGGCAATCTATATCCCTCTTCGTCTTGCCTTAAACCGGCTACTTCAAAGACCTGCCAGCGTTGTGGTAGAACTAAATCTATCTCTTCCCTTGCCAGCTTAAGCTCCAACTCTCCAGGAGCCTTCATTTTGGTTACATTATACTCCAGTTCTCTTCTCTGGTCAAGGAGCTTGTTTAAGGTAGACTCATTTTTATTGATGAAATAGCTCAGTTTTACAGCTTCTACGCGCTGGTGCACATATAGAAACGTCGTAATGGTAAGGAATGCCAGGAATGTTATGAATGTCTTAAGTTTCATAGCCTCTGTGCGACTCTCAGTTTTGCGCTCCTTGAGCGCGGATTGGTCAGTACCTCTTCTCTCTCGGGTGTAATGGGCTTCTTTGTAATGATCTTGATCAATTTACGCTTTTCGCATTCTTTAAAGTGGTGTTTTACTATTCTGTCTTCCAGAGAATGAAATGATATCGCAGGTATCCTTGCATCTTTTGCCAGGCAATCGATCGCATCATCGAGTGCACTACGCAGGATGTCGAGCTCTCTGTTGACGGCTATCCTTAAGGCCTGAAACGTCCTTGTCGCAGGATCGATCCTGCCATGCCTTGCCTTGTAAGGAAGGGACTTAAGGATAATCTCCCTTAACTTCCGTGTACTCTCTAAAGGCCTCTTTGCCACAATGGCCCTGGCTATTCGCCTTGAGAAACGTTCTTCACCAAAATTTCTAATGATCTCGGATATCTCATGCTCGCTTAAGCTATTGATAATATATTCAGCGCCATGTTTGAGGCGCCTGTCCATACGCATATCTATAGGTCCGTCAAATCTGAAACTGAAACCCCTCTCCGGATCTTGCAACTGGTTAGATGAAATTCCAAGGTCGAATAATATGCCATCTACACTTTCGATATTTTGCTCTTCCAGGACAGCCTTTAGATTTTTGAAATTATTGCGCACCAGGATGAGATTATCTTTAAATGGGCTTAAATTATTCCTGGCCTCAGCAATCGCTGCATCATCACAATCGAGTCCGATCAACTTACCCTGCGGCGCAATGATCTCGAGTATGGATCTTGCATGGCCGCCAGAGCCTAGAGTACAGTCCAGAATCTTCTTGCCCGGCGCCAGATTCAGATATTCGGTAACCTCATTTAAGAGTACTGCACGATGCACGTTTCGCTTAGATCACTTATCTAGATCTATAAGGCTGCGTCTCCACGTACATTCAGTGAGGCCTATATGGGAAGGTGATGAATTGAGCGCCCGCATTCGCCGGAGCCTCTCAATGAGCGTGTCCATCTTCAGGAATATAAAATCGTTGTCCTTATCCTTGCACTTTGTAATCATCCGTTTAAATGCCATGCTGCACCCCTCTTTACGGTTCGATAAGTTTTTCGGCCAGGTCTTCAAATGACCCCTTATTCTCATCATAGAATTCATTCCAGCGCCCCTTGTCCCATATCTCGAGCCTATTGGAGATGCCGGTAATGATCACGTCTTTCTTTATGCCTGCATAGTCTTTCAAATATTTTGGTAGTAGTATCCTGCCCTGTCCATCAGGCACCACTTCGAGCGCGCCCGAGAAGAAGAGCCTGTTGAAGCGCCTCGCCTCTCTCTTTGTGAATGAGAGTGACTTGAATCGCGTCTCCTGCGAGCGCCACTCATCCTCAGAAAATAAAAAGAGGCAATTATCAAGGCCTCTCGTTACGTAGAATTTTTCTATATAGTTTACCTTTGCAGTCTCTCTCACCCGCGCAGGCAATATGATACGCCCCTTCTTATCCAGCGTATGTTCGTATTCACCATAAAACATGATTATTCTCCACTTTACTCCACTTTCAGCCACTTCAAGTATACACCATTAAAAAATAATGTCAAGTGGACTTTTTAAAGATTTTTTTAATACTTTTTATAGTCTGGACATTTCATACAATGGAATGTATTCCGGCTAGTTATGGTATTCTATATATTGGGGTTATGAAAAGATGGGTAATATTGGAGAATATTCTTTTTTTTACAGGTAGGGCGAATTAAAGCTCGTAGATCCTGCGCTCTTTATAGACACAGATACCCCTCTTTGAATTGCGTATAAAATCGGCAAAATACTTTGCCTGCGCTGAGGTGAGTTCTTTATCTATGCGCTCCAATGCATTCTTAATATTAAGATCAGAGTGGTAGAGTATATTATAAGCCTTCTTGATCTCGCTTTTTGTATCTTGATTAAAACCTGCGCGCCTTATACCAACAGAGTTATATGAGGTGACTCCCTCTCAACCAGCATAAATGGCGGGACATCCTTGCCAATCCGCGCTGCTCCCCCTGCCATTACGAGTGCGCCTATCCTTACAAACTGGTGTACCACACAACTGCCGGAGATAAATACGCCGTCTCCTACGTCTACATGGCCTGCAAGAAGAGAATTATTACAGATGACTACCCTATTTCCAATTGTACAATTATGGCCTATATGAGAAAGCGCCATAAAGAAATTGTCATCGCCGAATACAGTAGAGGAGTTATCCTGTGTACCGCGGTGTATAGTCGTAAACTCCCTTATGATATTCCTATCTCCGATCTTTAGATATGTAGTGCCGCCTTTGTACGCAACATCCTGCGGCTCATGGCCAAGCACTGCGCCCATATGTATCTGGCACTCTTTGCCTATCGTCGTACCATTTGCCACATAGACATTATGCCAGAGGCGGGTCTTTTCACCTATCTCGACGCCTCCTTCGATTATACAATAGGGGCCTATCTCAACATCATTAGCAATCTTTGCATCTTTGCTGACTATAGCCGTAGCATGTATTGCCATCTCTCTTCTTTCTTTTAGTGATTCAATATAATTTAAGCAAAAAGGGCAGATCTATAAGCCGAGTTCTGTACCCCGCACATTACTCATGTATATACAAACAAAAAATGTGCGGGGTTGTGACCATCTATCTGGGCCTGGTGTTGCCATCAAGCTCGTGCGACCTTACCCGTCCCGACACCGACGTAATTTTCGGTAGAAACGAGCAGTTTCTAGTTCGGGACCTATTTGGTCTTGCTCCGCGTAGAGATTGCACCTTTTCACCCTCTTCTCGATCTCCTAAGAGATCGAGTGAGTCGTAGTCTCTGTTGCTCTTTTCCTGGCCTTACGGCCGGCGGGCGTTACCCGCTACGCTGCTCTATAGAGCTCGGACTTTCCTCCCAGTACCTGAGGCGCAAAGCGCCGAATGGTACTGGGCAGCCACACGATCTACCCTTTTTGCTCGAATTATAAAAGAACTTGTTCAATCGATCTTAGTCTTTAACTCTGATAAATTTATCGCCTTATTGGCAAGCTTGTCTGCTTCTTTATTTAATGTACGGGCAATATGCTTTAACTCTATCTTCTGGAAACCATTTATCAAATGAATCGCCTGCTCAAATAAAGGCTTTATATTCTTATTCTTTACACGGAACTCACCCTTAAGCTGCTTATATACGAGCTCGCTATCCATAAATATGGTGACGTCCTTGGCACCCAGCATGTGCGCTTCCTGCAGAGCATAAACAAGTGCATTATACTCAGCTATATTATTAGTCGCTACACCGATATATTTATGATAATCCTTTACCTTCTTTTTATCTCCGTCAAGGATCACAACGCCTATGCCGGCAGGTCCGGGATTTCCTCTTGCACCACCATCGATGTAGATTAGCAATTTATCATGCGCCATCGTTAATATAGAGTATTCGCGAGCAGGACTCGCAGAATATAAGCTCCCTCTTCATCTTGATAAGATTTATCACCTGGGGAGGCAGATTGAGATTGCAACCGCCGCATGCATCATGGCGAACCGGCACCATGGCCATGCCTTCTTTGCCTTCCAGGATCCTGTCGTATTTTCTTAACATCTCTTTATCTATCTTTGTAGCCATCTCGGATCTCTGGCTATTTAAAGAGCCGAGCTTATCCTCAGCTTCTTTAATCCGCTTATTCACGTCCCCTTTTCTTACATTGATCTTCTTCTCTTCTTCACCGAGTGCAGCCTTATGAGTCACTATTGAGCGTCTCTTTGCCTCAACCTCATCCATGACCGTGATTATGCCATCTTCCAGGACTGACTTATCTGCTTCGTGCCCCTTTATCTCCTGCTGCATAGCTGTATACTCTTTATTGGTCTTTAATTGATAGAGCTGACTGGTGCATTTCTTTATAACCTCTTCCTTACTGCCGAGCTCAGTCTCTTTAGTCTTCTGGTCTACAAGCAGCTTCTTTAAAGCGTCCTCTTCTTCCTGTAAGGCCTTCCCCTTCTCTTTCAGCTCATCGTCAAGCTCTTTTATAAGACCAGGGCCCTGCGCCTTTATGCTGTTATGCTTGTATATCTCACCATCAAGCTTCTGTAAGTCGATCAGTAATGTTATCTGTTCTGCGATATTCATATTCAACTTTCGTGTGCTCGTTTAAAGGTTCTTCCGCTACATCCAAAGGTCCTTTGCTATATTCAAAGGTCCTTCGCTTCGCTACATTCAAAGGTCCTTCGGAAGCTCCCTTCGGTCGCTTCCTCAGGATCACTTTCGCCTTCGGCGAAAGTGGTAGGCGATAGTGGGCTCGAACCACTGACCTCGCGCATGTGAAGCGCACGCTCTAACCAACTGAGCTAATCGCCCAAAATTGCGTAGCAATTTTGGATCCTGAGGCGGCGTCAAAAATGTGAGCGAATAGCGAGCATTTTAGCCGCCGAAGGACCTTTCTTGCCTTCGCCTATCAAGCGCAGTTTTTTGCTCCTTGCAAAACTCTGTATCTCTAATTCTCGTCTTCGAGCGCTAGATTTTGTGTTATGTTGCTCATGATAAACTAATTCAACTGGATACCTATATCTTGTAAATCTGCAGCCCTTACCCTCGTTGTGCCGCTTAAGCCTTCTTGTAAGATCGTTAGTAATACCTGTATAGAGCTTTTTATCTCTACACTCGACTATATACACAAACCAAATACTCTTATTCATAAAAAGGATCTTTTAGTCGTTTAAAGGTCCTTCGGTGCCTACAATGCTCCCTTCGGTCGCATTGTTTACGGCACCTCAGGATCACTTCCGCCTTCGGCGGAAGTGGTGGGCGCAGTAGGACTTGAACCTACAACCACCTGATTATGAGTCAGATGCTCTAACCATTGAGCTATGCTCCC
>CAYLIX010000009.1:0-16926 GCA_964383775.1 uncultured Planctomycetia bacterium | reverse complement strand
CATGTGGATAAGTCTGCCAGGCCGCAGTTCGTAGATAGAGAGACAAATCCAGCATTTCACAGGCTAATCCAGCATTTCTATAGGAAAAGCGGTATTCCAGTCGTTATAAACACCTCTTTAAACCGTCGTGGCGAGCCGATTGTGTGCAGTCCTGAAGATGCAATACAAATGTTTTACAATTGCGGCTTAGAATTCATGGCAATCGGGAAATTTCTCATAAAAAAGTAGAAATGTTAGATATAAAAAAGGCAGTTATTTTACTTGACTGTAACCTATGCATAGGGTATACTTGTTATAGATTAGGGGATGGTCTTTTTTTATCCCTGCGAAATTAAGGTTTTTAAAAAGCTGTTATGATGTGGGGAAAACGGAAAATGAGAAGAAAACCGCACTTAACCAGGTTAATCATGGCTATAGCATTCATAATGAATGTTATTATGCCTATAGATATGGCCTGGGCCGTGAAAACAGATACCATGCCATCCCCAATTGGTGAGGAAAGATCTGTTGGCCCAGGCCTCGATCCTATTACTTCACCGCAAGATATCAATGTACCACCTGCATTTGGCACTGTAAAAGAGCGATTTCAGCAGGATAAGGACTCAAAGGGCTTAATAGTCCATGTACAGGGCTTACACGCACATTATGAAGCCCATAAGAATATGGCAAGCATCATAGACTATCTAGCACGCAGGCATAATATAGAGGAAGTACTTTGCGAAGCCAAGTTTACTGATAAAGGCTTCGCTTTTTTACGCCCCTGGACATCCCAGACTGCCAGAGAAAAAGTAGCAGAGGAGAACCTGAAGAAGGGTATATATAAAGGATGGGAAGCCCTGGACATGACCTCAGACCTATCCCTTACCCTGCAGGGTATAGAAGACAAGGACCTCTATATAAAGGATATGGATGCATTCCTGGCTGCTGAAGGATTTAGGCCGGATGCACTAAAGTTCATAGCTGTGCTAAATAATACAGTGGATAATCTTAAGCCTCGCATGTATACGCACACACAGCGCGCCTTTGATGAGAAGATGTACAATTATAAGACTGAGAAGACGGGCATTGCAGACTATATGAAGTACCTTGCAAAGCTATCTACCAAGCACAAGATAGACTATTCAGGATTCAAGAATATCAACATACTCCAGTCCACACTCGAGATGGAAGGCAAGATCGACTTTAAGAATGCAGAAGCAGAGCGTGAGGCAGTAATAGAAGACCTTACAGCACGCTTACTCGATGATGACATGGAAGAGATGTTAGACATGTCCATGAAGTTTAAGTCAAACCGCATCTCCCAGCATGAATTCTACCAGCATCTAGCCCGCCTCTGCGACAAGATGGACATCTCCTTAAATAGATATAATGACCTCGATTCATATATAGAGTATATTGCATCTTATCATGATCTCGATGCATCAAAGCTATTTGCTGAGATAGATGAGCTTGAGAACAGAATAGCAGACACTATATATATAGAGGAAGACCAAAAGAGGTTATTCAGAATAGCAAAGGACCTTATCATATTAAAGGGGCTTGTAGACTTTAAACTTACCCCGGATGAATTTAACTATTACTCCAGCCACAAGGCAGGATTTGATGTGAATTCATGGCTTGCATTCTTAAAATTGAATGCAGAGTATTTTGGCCTCTCTATGCAGATACCAGATGATGCCTCTATAATAACGAGAAACATACCTACGCTTGAGGCATTTTATAAGATAGCGCAAAAAAGAGACGATGCATTTGTAGAGAATATTGATAAGCAGTTTGAGGCAAAGGATCTTGAACTTGCCTTTTTAATGACAGGTGGTTTTCATACGCCTGGTATTACAAGACGCTTAAAAGAGGCAGGATACTCCTATGTAGTAATTGCACCCAGGATTGAGATGGCAATGGACTATGATAAGTACCATAGGCTCTTAAAAGATGGATATGAGATGCTAAAGGGTGTTATGGTACTCCTCGAGATACCGCACATATCAGAGACAGATGCAGCAAGTGCTTTAGCGGAAATTGGTGAAATACCTGATGGCGCACCGCATTTTGCAAACACAAAAGAACAGTATAATTTGCTTGCAATGGCAGGTGCACCCGGTGTTGTATTGAGAAACCCAGATGGCACTACAGTAAGACTCCTTGCCGGACCATTAGAAGGCGTGGGCGATGAAGAATTATCTGAGATCATGGCTGCTTCAGAAAGACATAGGAGAGCAATGTCCACAGAGGCAGATAGAGAATTATTAAGAGAGACCACTGAATGGTTGTCAGCAAAGATGGCAGAGTCACGCGGCTGGGATGGCTTGCCAAATGATGATTATACAGCTGGTATAAGAACCGCGCTTCTTAATAGTAATTTTGCAGCTATAAAGGCAAATACAGGAGGTAAGTTTACAAAGCAATCAGATTATACAGCTGATGCTATAATATTGGCTGAAAGATTAATGGCTCGTCCAGAGAGCGTTAGAGTGCAAGAGGCTGGTCCTGGTGAAATTATTTGGGCTGCTGATAAAATTGAAGCAGCAAACCAAGGCCATCAATTGACTGATGAGCAGATAGCAAGGCTTAATCAAGCAGTAGATGCAGCAGATGCAGGCCTGCTCTTATATAATACTACAATTCTCTTTATTCCAGATCAATTGGCACATTACAGTGTCGGAAGAAACCAGATATATCTTGATCTGGCCTTACTTGATGAAGGACGCGAAGAAGAGTTGCAAGCAAGACTGCTTCATGAAGCTGGCGAGAGGGCATATATACGTGCTAACTTAAGCCCTAATGGCACTGAAGAGTTACAAGAAACGCTTACTACTCCACAAGACAGATCCCCTGAACTGCGCGCTGAGATTACACGCCTTGCACAGATAAGACATGATGAATTATTTAACCAGGAATTTGAAGCAGGCTTAAGGCCTGAAGTATTGGGTGTAGAGGATATTCATGAAGCAGAACTACGTAGATATATAAAGGATACGCATGGTGAAGGTGATGAAGTAGCAGATGTAGTGACTTATGTATTTGCACGTGAAGGAAGGGTAGTTACTGAAGCAGCGCAGATAAGGGGTGCAAAGAAGATCACGCTTTCACCAGAGTATGGACTCAAGATAGGCCACATGGACTCAGTATATATAGCTGCACCAGACATGGCTACTGATGAAGAGGCGCTGCAACAGGTTATAGGTGATATGACGACAGATACAGAGAAGATAAATAGAGTAGTAGATACAGTAAAGGCATCAAGGGAGAGGGTTATAAATGAGCGCGGAGATGTTACTGGCGTGCTTGGTGAAAAGACAGCTGTGGCAGCGATAAATGTAGATGCATTTGCAAGAAGTATAGATGAATTTAATAGTCTAATAAGTGATAGGAATAGAGAGAGACGCTTTACTGCAAGGCTTGCCTCAATAGCAGAGGCCATGTATGCATGGAGAAGTATCCAGGATTCAAATGTCTATTTTGATTTTACAGGTATAGATATTGAACTGATAGATGAGATTAGGTCGAGATATTATAATCTTCCTATTGTAAGACAGAATATGCACCAGATGCGTCTTGTAACACAATTAGAAGCAGGCGAAATATTTTCTCCTATTACAATACAAATAGGACAGAGCCAAGTAGGTATTACTTCCCCACTATTATTGCTGGGTGAAGGGCTCTTTGCAGAGAATGGACTTAATCTGTATGACTGGGATCAGGGATTCTTAACAGCATTCAGAATGGCAGGTATTGGAAGAGAGAGATTCCCTACTGAAAGTGACATGCAGGAGATTGCAACTGAACTTGCAGAGAAACGAGAAGATTCAGCTTATTATAAATTGCAGAGGGATATTGTGCTATTATCAAGACAGCTTAGCCAGAGTGAAGTAACCGTATCAGATATAGTATCACTCTTCCAGTATGATCGTCCTGATTATATAAGCCTCCTGAGAACTAGCAACTTGGTATGGCACAGGATAGAGATGGTAGACTGGAATACATTGGATGATTATGACACAACGCGTAAGATGGTGGAGATATCCTTATAATGAAGAGACTATGCATTGCGACAATACTGGTAGTGACATTGATAGCGATGGCCAATACTGCCTTTGCTCTTGAGGGAGATATGGACAGCTTCAAGGGCAAGCTCGTAAAGGTCGTCGGTGATGTCCATATTCAAAAGGCAGGGGAGATTACATTCCAGAAGGCAAAGCAGGGAATGGAGCTCGATGCATCAGACCGAATAAAGACTGGTATTGAATCTAGTGCAGATATTATGCTGACTCGTAGTGGCAAGCGCTCAAAGATAAGAATATTGGATGAGGCCCAGATGAGCCTCGTTACATTGAATCTGGATAAGGTCACAGGAGATAGTGAGATTCTTCTTGATTTAGCCATAGGACATATTATAATAAAGACAGATGCACTCTCAGGTAAGTCGAGGTTTGAAGTGGTCACTCCTACAGCTATGACTGCTGTAAGGGGTACAGGCTTTGAAGTAAAGGTAGTAAGAGAGAGACCTGTCTTAAATGGCGATACCATTAGATAAAAAGATAAAGAGAGTATATAGAAGGATAACGGGCTTCTTATTTGCCCGTTATTTTTTTGCCAAGGTCTTTATAGGTTTTATTGCAAGCACCATCATATTTATTACCTTCCTTACATCTGCATTCGATAAGTTTGAGCTTGTTACACTAGACCAGCGTTTTCGCATGCGCCCCGATCGTCCTACCAGTAGAGAGATAGTCTTCATAGAGATGGCAGAGGACAGCATAGAGGCTATTGGCCGCTGGCCCTGGCCCAGGGAGTGGCATGCAACGCTAGTGACTATCCTCTCTAAATATGATGCTAAGTCTGTTATATTCGATGTGATATTTGACCGGCCATCCAGTGAAATGCATGATCTGGTCTTCAGTGAAGCGATCGGGTCCGCAGGTAGTGTATACCTACCATTTGTCTTCCAGTTTTATAAAGGGGATAGGATAATAGAGAACGCACCCGACGGAAATGTACGTAATATTTTGCTGCCGCTTAAGATATTCCAGGATAAGGTAAAGAGCACAGGCCATGTAAATGTAGTACCTGATATTGACGGCACACTGAGGCGTGTGCCATTGCTCATTAAATACAAAGATAGATACTATCCACAGGTTTCATTTAAAGTAGTGCAGGATTATCTGGGGTTGAAAGAAGATGATATTACTGTAATCCCAGGAAAAAAGATAATGCTGGGTAATATTGAGATACCAGTTGATAGACATAATCAGATGCTTGTAAACTGGGCCGGTACATGGAAAGATACATTCAAACACTATTCTTATATAGATATCATTGTATCCTACAGACAGATATTAAATGGAGAGAAGCCGATAATAGACTTAAATGAGTTAAAAGATAAGATCTGCATAATAGGCCTTACTGCATCTGGGCTCTATGATATAAGGCCTATTCCACTAGAAGCGAGCTATCCTGTAGTAGGTATAAACGCCAATATCATAAATAGCATATTAAATAACGATTTTATTAAACGTGTTCCAGCATGGGTGGATATGCTCCTTATATATCTTATGGGGCTGCTCCTTAGCCTCATCGTCTCCAGGGCACGTTTTATGAGGGGCGCAGTCTATACATTTGTTACACTTGTGGGGTATATTATTACAGCATTACTCATATTTACATTCACCGGTAGATGGATAGTAGTAATATATCCATCACTTGCAATGTTCTTCACATTTCTCGGTGTCACGCTTTACCATGAAGTGATATTGAGCTTTGAGAAGAAGAAGTACTTTGACCTCTCAATACGCGATGGTCTTACCAGGCTATTTAATATAAGATACTTTAAGGAGCTCCTTGCAAAGGAGTTTGAGTTGTCGTCGGGAAAGAGGCGTATGAGAGGGCTCTCTCTTATTATGGCAGACGTGGATCACTTTAAGAAGTTTAATGATACCTATGGTCATCAGGTGGGAGATTTTGTCCTAAAGCGAGTGGCAAGGGTACTCAAGGGTTCATCCAGAGGCCATGACATAGTAGCGCGATATGGTGGGGAAGAGTTTATCATGATGCTCCCTGCCACAGATATAGAGGCAGCAAAGAGGATAGCCGAGAGGATAAGAGAGACGATAGAGAAGAAGCCATTCATAAGAAATAAAGAGACCTACCACGTAACAATAAGCCTTGGAGTGGCAATGCTGGGAGATGAACCAACAAAGGAAGATTTTATAAAGAGTGCAGATGAAGCCCTCTACGAGGCCAAACGCACTGGCCGCAACCGCGTCTGCGTTAAATAGTCTCTCCTCTCTTTACTTGTTGACATATTAGTAGTATTGGTATAATATTATTGGATATGAAGAGAATAGCATTCCTAATCTTAATCGCAGTAAGCCCCATCCTATTATTCGCTCCCATAGTATCTGCTCAAGTAGAGGCCGTCGGAGATCCAGAGGCATTAGTAGACCAGGCAGACGCACTCTATAAAGAGGCCAAATATGAAGAGGCGGCAAGGCTCTATGATAAGGCCAGGCTCTTATTTGAGGAGGAGGCAAAGCAGGCAGTCGAGCAGAGTAGCCAGCAGAAGGAAGTGTTAAAGGTCTTAAAGCTTGAGAGAGGGAAGGCAGTTGAGAAAGAAGAAGCCTCACGCCTGAAAAAGGAGTATATCAGAGAGCTTAAAGAGCGCAGGAAACAGGATATATTGAGAGATCGGGCTCAGGCGAGGGCGCTCCTTGCCTTGAAGAAGCGAGAAGCATCAGCAAACCGTAAGGCAGTACGCGACAGGAATAAGTCTTATAAACAAGAGAGGGCAAAGAAGCGCGCCAGGAAGAAGGCAGAGAAAGAGGCTATGCGCATTGCCCGTAAGAGACTTAAGGGAGAGAAGATAGAGAAGAAGAGCCAAAAGAAGGCTAAGGAACTTAAGAAGGCAAAGAAACCGATCATTACTACACCACCCGTACCACCCGTCGAGAAAAAAGCCAAGATATCTGCAAAAAAGATAGAGAAACAAAAGATAAGAGACGAAAAACTAAAGACTAAGAAGAGCCAAATGCGCGCGCGCCTTGACAGGATAGAGGAGGCGATGTTTCAAAAGCGCCAGGCAAAATATGATAAGAAGCACGCAAAGTATAAGAAAGATGCAGTGAAGAAGGGGCACCGATGTAAGAGTGAATGGGATAGGTATTCCCAGGCAAGAGGCGCTGACAAAAGAAGAATAAACCGCGCAGAGAGGCTCGTAGCAAAGGCAGACAAGTACTTTACCCAAGAGATGTATAAAGAGGCAGGCAAGCTCTATGACCGCGCATATCTTACCCTGCGCGGCAAACTGCAGTAATTCCTTTCAAGACATATCTCACCACATAACAAACCATAGTGGGGACAGTTCTTATTACACCAAAATCTTATGAAGAACTGTCCCCTTATGAGTAAAAGCGTCTTATCCTTGACTTTTACCATCGAAACAGGTATATTATATTATAATTAATAGCTATACATAATATATAATATATAGGATATTATTATATGCAGCAAATAAACGACCTTGTAAAGCAACGCCTCGAAAACCTCAAGTCCATTAAGGATGCAGGGGTATACCCTTATGGCGCTGGGTTTAAGGCAAGTTCCAGCATAAGTGAGGCGCTCGAAGGCTTTAAAGAGGGTAATAAGGTCACTCTCGCAGGCAGGATCATGGCCATGAGAGTACATGGAAAGAGCATCTTTGCAGACTTAAAGGACCGTACCGCTAAGATACAGTTTTATCTGAATGAGAAGGCCATTGGCAAGGAATCATTCAGCATATTCAAGTTACTGGACATAGGCGATATCGTAGGAATAGAGGGGGAACTATTCAAGACGAGGACGAATGAGCCTACAGTAAAGGTGTCGAACTTTACACTCCTATCCAAGTCCCTGAAACCCCTACCTGAGAAATGGCATGGTCTAAAAGATACAGAGACGCGCTATAGACAGCGATATCTGGACCTTATATCCAATGATAATGTAAAGGAGCTCTTTGTAAAGAGGACAGAGATCATAAGAGAGATCAGGGGATTTCTTGATAGCAGGGGGTATCTGGAAGTGGAGACACCCATGATGCACTCTATACCAGGGGGAGCAGCTGGTAAGCCATTTAAAACACATCACAATGCCCTCTCCATGGATCTCTATCTTAGGATAGCCCCTGAGATATACTTAAAGAAGCTCCTGGTAGGCGGACTAGAAAAGGTATATGAGATAAACCGTAACTTTAGGAATGAAGGTATATCTCCCAGGCATAACCCTGAATTTACCATGCTTGAGGTCTATACAGCCTATTCAGATTGTAAAGGTACCATGGCCCTTACAGAAGAGCTCATAACAAAGGTAGCAGAGAAGGTCCTGGGCACTAAAGAGATCACTTATCAGGGCAAGACCATCTCTCTGGCAAAATGGGAGAAGGTCTCTTTTGCAAAGTTGATGCTCGATGAGTTTGGTATAAAGCCGGATGATAAAGAGAAGGAGTGGATAAAGAAGCTCAAATCCAAGGGTATAGAGATAGAGGGTAAGGAGCTATCCAGGACCCAGCTTATAAATATCGTAGGAGAGCTTGTAGAACCAAAGGCAGGAAACCATCCTGTCTTTGTAGTAGATATGTTTACAGAGCTATGCCCGCTTGCCAAGAAGAAGCATGATAACCCACTCTTAAGCGATAGGTTTGAGCTCTATATGGGCGGCATGGAAGTGGCCAATGCATATTCAGAGCTCAATGATCCGATAGAGCAGAGAGAGAGATTTGAAAAGGATGCTGGCGGGGCAAAGGAGAAGGCATCTATTGATGAAGACTTTATCCGCGCTCTTGAACATGGCATGCCACCTGCAGGCGGGCTCGGCATAGGCATAGACCGGCTCATTATGATACTTACAGATTCAGCTTCTATAAGGGATGTTATACTATTTCCACAACTACGAAAGGAACAGCCTTGAAGTGGCAGCTTATGATAAGCAAGAGGTATCTATTTGAGAGGCGCGGTGAGCGCTTCATATCAGTCTCGAGCTTTATCTCTATGCTCGGTATAGCAGTAGGCGTGGCTGCGCTTATAGTGACCATGGCAGTCATAAATGGCTTTAATAATGAGATAGAAGAGAAGATACTGAATGTAAATCCTCATGTAATAGTTACAAAGACGAGCCCCATAAGGGATAGAGATATAGTATTGGATAACCTGCTCAAGATAGATGGGGTAGTGGGAGGCGCAGCATTTTTGGATGGCCAGGCACTCATAAGTTCCAATGACAAGATGATGGGTATACTCCTTAGGGGGATAAATAGAGACCCGAATAAACGGCTCATAAAGATGGAGAACTATTTAAAGAAGGGCACGCTTACGCTGGATAATAACAGAGCAATAATAGGTAGTGAGCTTGCAAGTCACTTTCGCCTGGGAGTGAATGACAAATTTTCTATTGTCTCTCCGCTCCATAATGAGACAAAGGAATTTATTGTAAGCGGTATATTCAATTCCGGTAGATATGACTATGACCTTAATCTCATCTTCTGCAGCATAGAAGAAGTGGCTGCCCTCTTTGCTATGGAAGGCGCAGTAACGGGAATAGGCCTTAAGATAGAGGACGTATTTAACGCAGAGAATGTAAAGAGAGACGTAAGGGCAAATCTGCGAGGTCCATACAAGATACTTACATGGAAGGACCTTGATCGGAATCTATTCAGCGCGCTCAAACTAGAGAAGATAGTGATGTTCTTGGTCGTAGCGCTTATAGTCTTTGTCGCATGTTTTAATATAATAGGCACGCTCATCATGACCGTTATGGAGAAGACCAAGGATATAGGCATACTAAAGGCCATAGGCGCAACAAGGCTCGGGATAATGGCAGTATTCTTCTTTGAGGGGATATATGTCAGCCTTATTGGGATAGGCATAGGGTCAGCCCTGGGGCTCGGCATAGCGTATCTACAACAAAAGTATGAATTGATCAAGCTGCCGCCTGACATATACTATATCTACAGTGTGCCTGTACAGATAAAGCTGGGTGATACAATATTTATAATAGCAGCGGCGTTTATACTGGGGCTGGTTGCAGCGATCTATCCATCATTGCATGCTGGACGCTTAAGCCCAGTAGACGCCTTAAGGTATGAAGGATAGATGTTACAAGCGCGCGATCTACATAAGTTTTATGGAGAAGGCAAGGAGCGTGTCAACGCTGTAAATGGCGTGAACCTGGAGCTCCAAAAGGGCGAGATACTTACAATAGTGGGGCCCTCAGGTTCAGGTAAATCTACACTGCTCCATCTCTTGGGTGGTTTGGATAAACCGAGCGTAGGCTCAGTATCATTGGATGGCGTAGATATTTATAAGATAAGTGATAAGAGGCGCGCAAGGATAAGGTCGCATAAACTGGGGTTTATATTTCAATTTTATCATCTATTACCGGAACTGACAGCGCTTGAGAATGTGCTCTTACCTACTATGATAAAGGGCCATTATGGCCAAAGGGCGAGAGAACGCGCAGGCTCATTACTAGAGGCAGTAGGATTGAAGAGCAGGCTAAGGCACAAACCTAGCGAGCTTTCAGGGGGTGAAGCGCAGAGGGTTGCAGTAGCGCGTTCACTCATAAATGAACCGGAGATAGTATTGTGTGATGAGCCGACCGGAAATCTCGACTCACACATGAGTAAAGAGGTTTGGTCAATATTACGGGGGCTCAATAAAGAGAAGAATCAGACCTTTGTGATAGTGACGCATGATGAATCATTTGCTCAAGGTACAGACAGGGTATTACATCTTAAAGATGGGGCACTAGAGAAGACGAGGACTTAGATGAAGGTATTCTTAAATAATAGACTGGTAGATAAGAAGGATGCAAAGATCACGGTCTTTGACCATGGGCTTTTATATGGAGACGGGGTATTTGAAGGGATCCGTTCTTATGGCGGGCTGGTCTTTAAGCTAAAAGAGCACGTAGATAGATTATTTGAATCAGCAAAGAGTATAGAGCTTAAGATCACTATGACCAAGAAAGAGATAATGGATGCCATAGTGAGCACGCTAAAGGCTAATAAGCTGATGGACGCCTATATAAGGCTGGTCGTTACGCGGGGCACAGGCGACCTTGGCCTCGATCCCAGAAAATGCAAAGAGCCGACCATCTTTATTATTACAGACAAGATAGTCCTATACCCCAAGGAATTTTATGAGAACGGGCTCGAGATAGTCATAGTCAATACCCGGCGCAACATAAAGGAAGCGCTTAACCCGCAGATAAAGTCTCTCAATTATCTGAATAATATACTCGCTAAGATAGAGGCGATAAAGAGCAATGCCCCGGAGGCCATCATGCTTTCACAAGATGGCTATGTGGCAGAGTGCACAGGGGACAATATATTCATAGTAAGGGATGGCGTCTTATCTACGCCGCCCTGCAATGTAGGCGCGCTTAAAGGCGTAACCAGGCTCGCTGTAATGGACCTTGCAAAGAGAGATGGCATCAAGGTTACAGAGGAGATGATGAAGCCGCAGGACTTGTATAAGGCGGACGAATGTTTCTTGACAGGCACTGCCGCTGAGATAATACCGGTCACCAAGATAGATAAGAATACGATCAGTAATGGTAAGCCCGGCAAAATAACGGGCAAGCTCCTTGCAGGATTCCGGGAGCTGACAAAGACCGATGGGGTGAAATATGGTCTGTGATATTTGCGGGAAAAAGGAATCGACCGTACACCTTACGGAGATCATAGATAATAAGATATCAAAGCTCCACCTCTGTGAAGAGTGCGCAAGAAAGAAGGGCGCAGAGATGGAGGAGCACTTTGGCTTAAGTGACCTCCTCGCAGGGCTTGCTGACTTTGAAGGGGCAGTACCCATTAAGAAAGAGAAGAAGCTAAAATGCCCCAACTGCGGCCTATCATATGACGACTTTAGGAAGACGGGTAGATTGGGATGCAGTGAGTGCTATGCTACATTTGAAGATAGTCTTGTACCTCTCATAAAGAGGATACATGGCTCCAGCGAGCATGTTGGGAAGGCGCCTGCTAAGACTAATAAGTCTACAAAGACGCTCAAGGTCTCTGCAGCAAAGAAGACAAAGGCAAAGGATCCATTGACAGACCTGAAGTCAAGGCTCGAGAGCGCTGTAAAGCTCGAAGAGTTTGAAGAGGCTGCAAAGATAAGGGACCAGATAAAACGACTGGAGAAGAAGGGATGAAGAATCTCGAAGACCTTTTAAACAAGACGAGCGAGTGGCTGAGGGGAACAGGGCCAAAGTCCAGTATCGTCATCTCCAGCAGGATAAGGCTTGCGAGAAACCTCTCACAGATACCCTTTTCTCACTGGGCCAATAAGAAACAGCAGCAAGAGAGTCTTGATAAGATAACAAAGGCCATAAAGGGCTCGAGCTTCTTAAAGAAATCCAATTACATAAATTTGAGCCAGCTTGCAGACGTTGACAAGAAGTTTTTAGTCGAGAGGCACCTCATGAGCAGGGAGCATGCTGCTGTGGCAGGCCCCAAGGCGATATTCTTTGATGATAAAGAGATAGTGAGCGTTATGGTCAATGAAGAGGACCATATCCGCATGCAGGTAATGCAGTCGGGATTTGACCTTACAGAGGCATGGAGAATAACGGATGAGATCGATTCAGAGCTTGCTAGCAAGCTTAGTTATGCACATTCTAAGAAGCTCGGGTATCTAACGGCCTGCCCTACAAATGTCGGTACAGGTATGCGCGCATCTGTTATGCTGCATCTACCGGCACTCGTACTTACAAACCAGGCGAATAGGGTGCTCCAGACTATCGCAAAACTCGGCCTTACAGTAAGGGGCTTCTATGGCGAAGGCACAGAGGTGCAGGGCAACTTCTTCCAGATATCAAACCAGGTTACTCTCGGCAGAGGAGAAGATGAGATCGTAGACAATATCGACAGGGTCATAAACCAGATAGTTACCCGCGAAGAGAGCGCAAGAAAGAATATCTTTATGAGGTCCAAAGAGAAGCTCATAGACAGGATCTGGCGCTCATATGGCACGCTAAGGAGCGCCCACATCATCACTTCAAGTGAGACGATAGAGCTCTTATCTGCCATAAGGCTTGGCGTAGACATGGATATTATTAAAGATATCACTATACCTGTAGTAAATGAACTATTTATATTAACTCAACCTGCCCATCTCCAAAAGATGGAGAAGAAGGTGCTCACACCTAATGAAAGGGATCTGAAGCGGGCAGACATTATAAGAAAGAAGCTGGGGGGATAAGAAGAATGGCTATGTTTAATAGATTTACAGAGAGGGCGAGGAGGGTAATTCTCTTGGCAAAGGAAGAGGCCAAGAGGTTTAACCACGATTATATAGGCACAGAGCACCTGCTCTTAGGATTAATAAGAGAGGGCGAAGGTGTGGCAGCTGCAGTCCTTATGAGTCTTGGATTAGACCCTGCCAAGATAAGGATGGAGGTTGAAAAGCTTGTCCAGCCAGGGCCTTCCACAGCAGTATCAGGGGATATACCATTTACACCAAAGGCAAAGAGGGCCATAGAGCTCTCCATGGAAGAGGCGCGCCAATTAGGGCATAATTATATAGGTACAGAGCATCTGCTCTTAGGCCTCATTAAAGAAGGCGAAGGCGTAGCATCAGAGGTATTGATGAACCTGGGCCTTGACGCAGGAAGAGTGCGCAATGAAGTGATGCAGATATTAGGCTCTGCAACGCCTGGGTTTCCCCAGCAGGGCAATACTGCCCGCCCTACTGCAAAAGGCGGAAAGGCACCTGCAATAGAGGCCTTTGGCAGAAACCTTACAAATCTTGCAAGGCAGAATAAATTGGATCCGGTCATTGGCAGGGATAATGAGATAGAGAGGGTTATCCAGATCCTCTCAAGGCGCACAAAGAACAACCCGGTTCTATTGGGCGAGGCTGGAGTGGGTAAGACCGCTATAGTGGAAGGCCTTGCGCAGCGCATAGTAAATGGCGACGTGCCTGAGACGTTAAAAGGCAAGAAGATAATTATACTAGATCTAGCGCTCATGGTAGCAGGTACTAAATACAGGGGCCAGTTTGAGGAGCGTATAAAGGCGGTCATGGATGAGATAAAGCGCTCTGAAGATATGATCATCTTTATAGATGAGCTACATATATTAGTAGGCGCTGGAGGCGCAGAGGGCGCAATAGACGCATCCAATATATTAAAACCCGCCCTCTCACGCGGAGAGATACAGTGCATAGGCGCTACCACGCTTGATGAATATAGAAAGAATATAGAGAAGGATGCTGCGCTGGAGAGGAGATTTCAGACGATAATGGTAGATCCTCCCAGTATCTCAGAGACTATAGAGATATTGAAAGGCTTACGAGACAGATATGAGGCGCACCATAAGATAAGATATACAGACGATGCGCTTGAGGCTGCGGCAAAGCTCTCAGAACGGTATATAAGCGGTAGATTCTTGCCGGATAAGGCTATAGACCTGATAGATGAAGCAGGTTCCCGCGCAAGGCTCTCTACCATGATAGCCCCACCCGACCTTAAGGATAGTGAGGCAAAGATCGAAGACATAAGGCGTGAAAAAGAGGCGGCAATAAAGAGCCAGGATTTTGAAAAAGCGGCAAAGTTCAGGGATGATGAGCGCAAGTCGCGTGAAGAACTAAAGGCCCTGCAGAAGAAATGGAGAGAGTCCAAGACTACTAAAGAGGCTGTTGTCGGGGAAGAGGACATAGCGACCGTAGTCTCTAAGATGACGGGTATTCCTCTTCTGAGGCTGGAGGAGAAGGAGTCTGAGAAGTTCTTAAAGATGGAAGATGAGCTGCACAAGAGAGTAATAGGCCAGGATGAAGCGATCACAGCTATAGCCAAGGCAGTAAGGCGCTCACGCGCAGGCATAAAAGACCCAAAGAGGCCCATTGGATCATTCGTATTCTTAGGCCCGACCGGCGTGGGAAAGACCCTGCTGGGACGAGCCCTTGCAGACTTTATGTTCGGCGATGAGAATGCCATTACGCAGCTCGACATGTCAGAATATATGGAGAAGTTCAATGTATCACGCCTGGTAGGTGCCCCGCCAGGATATGTGGGGTATGAAGAGGGCGGACAGCTTACTGAGAAGGTTAGGCGTAGGCCCTACTCAGTAGTCCTTCTGGATGAGATAGAGAAGGCGCACCCGGATGTATTCAACCTGCTTCTACAGGTATTGGAAGACGGCCGCCTTACCGATTCATTCGGAAGAAAGGTCGATTTCAGGAATACCATAGTCATCATGACTTCAAATATCGGGGCGCAGATGCTCAAAAAACAGGGCGCACTCGGCTTTAAGAGTACAGAGGAAGAGTCTAATTACAGAGAGATGAAGACGAGGCTTTTGGATGAAGTGAAGAAGACCTTTAAGCCGGAGTTCTTAAACAGGGTGGATGACACGATAGTCTTCAGGAAGCTTACCAAGGAAGATCTTCAGAAGATAGTTGAGCTCGAAATAGACGAAGTCCAAAAGAGGATACATGACCAGGATATCTCTATTAAACTCAATAAGGAGGCGAAGACTTTTCTTATAGAGAAGGGATTTGATCCTATATTTGGCGCGCGCCCCTTAAAGAGGACGATACAGAGATTCCTGGAAGACCCTCTTTCAGAAGAGATAATAGCCGGTAAGTTTAAGAAGGGTGGCATAGTAAAGATAGGCGCCAAGACAGACCATCTCGTCTTTGAAACGAGTAAGAGATAGGAGAGATATTTAAAGAAGTGAAGATTTATATGATCGCATTAGGGACGAAGTTCTCAAATGTACTCCGCTATATGGGCGGTACGAGCATTCTGTTTATACGTACACTGATATGGGTAGGTGTCCCGCCTATTAAGAAGAGGCATATCATATCCCATATGAAGAAGATAGGGCTCGATAGCCTGCCCATAGTATTTCTTACGAGCTTATTTACAGGTATAGTCCTTGGGCTTCAGAGCGCATATCAGATGCAGAAACTTCAGGCAGAGATCTACATAGCGTCGCTCGTGGCACTCTCTATCACAAGAGAGCTTGGGCCAGTATTGACAGCGCTCGTTGTGGCAGGCAGGGTGGGCGCATCGATTACAGCAGAGCTCGGGACCATGAGGGTAACTGAACAGGTAGACGCGCTTGAGACACTTGCGACAAACCCCATAAAGTATCTCGTAGTGCCGCGTTTTATAGCGCTCGTTGTAATGCTGCCGATCCTTACGATATATTCTGATGTCATAGGTATACTGGGCGGATATATTGTAGGCGTAGGAAGGCTCGGCATATCGAGCAGCATGTATATGAAGATGACATGGGACCCCATGGTATATAAGGATATCTTTACAGGCCTTGCAAAGGCATTATGTTTTGCAGTGATCATATGTATAGTGGCCTGCTATGAAGGGATGAATACAGAACAGGGCGCAGAGGGCGTGGGTAAGTCTACGACGCTCTCAGTCGTGACTTCATTTATATTAATTTTGGCCGCAGACTGTCTTATAACAGCTTTATTCTACTTTGCCTTATGATAGAGATAATAAACCTATGTAAATCTTTTGGTGAACACAAGGTCCTGGATAACCTGAGTTTCAATATCCAGACCGGTGAGACTACCGTAATAATAGGCCGTTCCGGATGCGGTAAGAGCGTCCTCTTAAAGCATATAGTGGGGCTGCTTAAGCCGGATTTCGGACAGGTTATAATAGACGGCGTTGATATAACGAAGCTTGACTCAAGGTCTCTCAATAAATTCCGTATGAAGTTCGGTATGCTATTTCAGGGTGCAGCGCTATTCGATTCATTGACTGTGGGAGAGAACGTCGGGTTTGCCCTGTACGAGCATAGTAATATGCCGAAGAGGACTATAGCCAGACGCATAAAAGAATGCCTCGAAATGGTGGGTATGCGCGATATCGAAGATCTGAAACCGGCCGCGCTCTCAGGGGGCATGAAGAAACGCGTGGGCCTGGCAA
>CAYLIX010000008.1:6471-17033 GCA_964383775.1 uncultured Planctomycetia bacterium | reverse complement strand
GGACAGATACACGATCTCAAAGGAGTCATTGACCACATGAAGATGAAGATACTCCATTCCCTGGTATTGAATGCCTTAAGGCCCAAGGCATTGTCCTTTGAAAAGGCTACACACGACCCCATGAAGGCGCAAAAGAATACCTTATTTGAATTTATCAAACGCAACAAGGATACTGTATATGGAAGAGAGTATTCTTTTGGCAAGATAAACTCTATAGAAGAGTACCAGAGAAGGGTTCCACTCAATAATTATGAGACGCTCAGGCCATATATACAGAGATTGGTAGAAGGTGATAAGAATACCCTGACAAAAGACCCTCCACTGTTATTCGGTACAACGAGTGGTACAACAGGCATACCCAAATTCATACCCGTTACAGAATATTCGAGAAAGAAGAAGAAAGAGGTCATGGATGCATGGCTCTATTATATCCTGCGCGATCATCCCGGCATACTCAAGGGGCAGATACTCGCCATAGTGAGCCCAGAAGTAGAGAGGTGTACGCAGCACGGATTTCCATGCGGTGCAGAGACTGGCCACGCCTACAAAAATCAGCATTATATAATAAGGCAGTTTTATGTATTGCCATATCCGGTATTTGAGATAAAGAGCTATGATTCAAAGTACTACTGTATCCTAAGGATAGCCATGGAGAAAGAGGTCTCTACGATAGCGACCATGAATCCAAGCACAATCATGCTCCTTTGTCAGAGGATAGATGAATACAAAGAGAGCATAATAAAGGATATTGAAGAGGGTGCGCTATCAAAAGATATAGATGTGAAAGATGATATAAGGGCTGCGATAGAGAAGACACTCCGGCCAAATCCAGAGAGGGCTGCCTATCTTAAGAAGCTACTGCGTGACAAAGGCAAGCTTTTACCAAAGGACTTTTGGCCTGGCCTGGCACTCATAGAATGCTGGAAGGCCGGTACAGTGGGTATGTATCTGAGGGAATTCCCCAAGTATTTTGGCAATCTCCCTGTAAGGGATTTCGGATACCTCTCAAGCGAGGCAAGGTGCTCAATACCCATGGATGATGATAAATGCTGCGGTGTCCTCGCAGTCAATGCCAACTTTTATGAATTTGTCCCCAGAGAAGAGAAGCATAAGCAACATAAGAAATTTCTTCTCTGTAATGAGCTGGAGGTGGGGCAGGAGTATATGGTAGTCTTGACTACACCCGGGGGATTATATCGCTATGATATAGATGATGTTGTAAAGGTAACCGGTTTTCAGAACAAGACCCCCAGAATAGAATTTTTACAAAAAGGGCTTAATGTTACCTCCGTTACAGGAGAGAAGCTCTATGAATCCCAAGTAGTGCAAGCGATAAAGAGTGCATCTGACAGGAGCAGTGTATCGATGGGATTCTTTACTGCCTGTATACAATGGGACACTATACCAAGATATGCATTTTTAGTGGAGTTTGAAGATGATACCCTGGATAACAATAAGAAGAGAGAATTCTTACAATATATCGATGAAGAGATAAAGAGCGTAAATATTGAATACGCGTCAAAGAGAGACTCTAAGCGCCTTGCGCAACCTGTATTAAAGGTGGTAAAGAAAGGTGAATTCAAGAGATACAGGATCAAACGCGTTGAAGACGGTATGCACGACGGACAGTTCAAGACGCCGAAACTTACAAGAGACCATACATTTGAAAAGCATTTTAGCATAGAAGAGGAGATATATTTAGACAAATGAAGATAAGATATTCTGTAGTAGTACCTGTATACAATGAAGAAGAGTCAGTATTACCGCTTGAGAGAATGATCAAAGAGGTCATGGATTCTATTGGTAAACCATATGAGATAATCTTTGTAAATGACGGGTCGAGCGATACTACACTGGAATGCCTCCGTGAGCTTAAGAAAGCGAATAAGGCCCTGCACATAGTAAGCCTGGAAGAGAATTCCGGGCAGACTACCTCACTCAGGATAGGTTTTGATACTGCCGGGGGAGAGATAGTGATATCAATGGATGGAGACCTCCAGAATGATCCGCATGACATACCACGCCTCCTGGAGAAGATGGAAGAGGGGTATGATGTAGTCTGTGGCTGGCGTAGATACCGCCATGATTCTCTGTGGAAAAAATCTGCTTCAAAGATAGCCAATATTGCGCAAAGGTCCATCTTTAAGAGTTGTCTGCATGACATATCATGCACTCTCAGGGCATATAAAAAAGCTGCATTACGTGATCTGGAGCTTGACTGGAAAGGCGCGCATAGGTTTATACCCTATCTATTGTTGAGCAAGGGAAAGAGAATAGCAGAGATAGAGGTGACCCACCATGCGCGTAAATTTGGAAAATCCAAATATAGCCCCACAAAGATATTTTCCACAATAAAGGACTTCTTGAAGCTCCTGGCCAAGACAAAGACCTAATATTATGCGTAAAGATCATATAATAGCCGTAAGTATACTCATCCTTTCACTTCTTCTGTTTTCATATAAGGCAGGGGACATAAGGCACCAGTTTACAGGGGATGAGAATTTTTACTTCCAGAGCTGTAAAGATATGATAGCCTCGGGAGATTGGCTTACTCCCAGGTATTATGGTAAGCCCAGATTCCAAAAACCCATACTCTATTATTGGCTCGTTGCCTCTTCTATGAAATTATTCGGGACGAATTGGATCGGGGCAAGATTTCCCTCCATACTATTGGCATCCCTGATCGTAATGCTCATATTTCTCATGGTAAAGGCCGAGACTAAAAGAACCTATCTCGCTCTGATATCGGCAATCATTCTGGCGACTACTTTTAAATTCTTCAAGTATGCACACTTTGCAATACCTGACATGTCACTGCTATTTTTTGTTACTGCGTCATTCTACTTTTTTGCAAAGCTATTGAGAGAAGATAAGAGGTCTTCGTGGTTCTTATTCATTGCCTCTATGGCTCTTGCAACACTCATAAAGGGGCCCATTGGCCTGATCATACCAGCATTATCCATAACACTGTTCTTTATTATCTCAAAGAGGCGTATCTCCATAAAAGCGCATGATGTAATTATGGGGCTTATTCTCTACTTTGCTATAGTATTACCCTGGTTTATCGCTATGCTCAAGATTCACGGCGATCTCTTTACTTCCCAGGTCTGGGTACGTGAGATCGCCCATAGGGTGCTCTACAAATCCGATACAAAAGAGGGGATAGAGGTGTTTTTGGGATACCTAAAGTCCCTCTTATTTTATATACCTATCATATATATCCGTTTTTTACCCTGGTCAATATTTTTGCCTTTTACCGTCAGAAATAGCATAAGGAGCGCAAAGCGCGACAAGGAAGATGCAAACCTGCACCTATTGTCTTTAAGCTGGTTTGTAACGGTCTTTCTATTCTTTACACTGATGGGGGAGAAGCATAGCCAGTATATGCTCTCTTTAACTCCTCCATTTGCAATGATGATAGGATTGAAGCTGATAAGAAGATCTGGTCAAACAAAACGAACTATTACTCCATTGGTCATAGCCACAATTACTATAATAGGCCTCGTGGTATACCCCCTATGCAAGCCACTGCGACTCAACAATACCATTATCAGTGAATTTGCATCAAAGATATACGAACACGGCCTCTTTGAAAATGATAAGATAGCTATGGGATCACACGAGCTCATTCCACAACAACTCGAGGTATATGTAAAGAGGCCTGTTGAAAGACTAGGCGGAAAATGGTATGATCCAGAGTATCACAAGACTACATACACGGCCCAGCTGGGGAATTTCTTCAAGAAGAATAAAAAGGCATATTGTATCATAGCAGTCGAAGATTATAAAAAGTATATCTTGCCGGGCAGAAAGCAGCGCCTTAAGATTATCCATACGGATCATTTATGGAAGAGGAGAATAGACCTAAAGAAGGCAGATATTTCATTATTGCTAAAGGGCAAGATCAATAAATTCCTTGACAATTTCAAGCGAGAGTATTATTTAGTAGTACAAGACTAATATGCGGAAGTGGCGGAACTGGCAGACGCGTACGGTTCAGGTCCGTATGGGCTCACGCCCTTGGGGGTTCAACTCCCCCCTTCCGCACCAGCTTTACACCGGCTAACGTCGGGAGTTGAAGCGAGCGAACGCCGAGCGAAGCGAGGAAAAGGCCTGTAGTCCGCCGAAGGCGGACGAGGCCGAAAGTGAGCGAGGGGAGCCTACGCAGCGAGGCCGTCAGGCCGAGCGTAGTAGGCAACTCCCCCCTTCCGCACCAATTTTGCGAAGCAAAATTGATCCTGAGGCGGCGTAATTACCAGGGACGGTTCTCACGCTAATCTCAGACATGTCCCCAATTCCAATCTCAGAAGTGTCCCCCATGACTACTATAAGCATAAACAACAAAACAAAATTCAATAAGAGGGACACCTCTAAGTTCAATTTTAGGGACACTTCTGGGTTTATCCTCAGAACCGTCCCTGTTCCTACAAAAGTGCTATATCTAACTATTGTTAATAACAGTTTCTTCTCAAAATCCAGTTATTAACTAGGGATAGATATAACCCCTTTATCCGCAATGCATTAACCCTCTGTTAGGAATCAAAAAAGTAACATATTTTGTTTGCCTAAAAATCTTTAATATGTTATACTCCTTAAGCTATTAAAGTATGAAAAAAAGTTCAGAGGCATTTGCCTTGCAAATATCAAACAGAATAGAGAAAAGTCACTATAATATTATATGAAAAAGGAGAATATAACAATGAATCGAATACTCAAAAAGACAGTCTCACTTATTACCAGTTTTGTCTTTATAGTCTTATCAGTATATACCCCAGGGACATCATATGCACAGATTACCAATCCGCCCATAAGCTCTGCAGGGGATATCTCATCAACTCATATCGAATATATAGACAATATTAGCATCCCAAAGGATTTTGGCACCATAAAGAACACACACCAGGGCCCAAATGGCAAGCTCATCATACACATCCAGGACGCGCACACAAATTACTCAGGACAGAAGAATCTATCCCGGATACTAAAGAATCTTATCGAGACCTATGGCGTAAACCTTGTCCTTGTAGAAGGCGGATGGGGTGATGTAGGACTCTCGATCTTAAGAAGATTCCCCACAATGGAGAGACGAAAGAGAATAGCAGAGAGATATCTAAAGGCCGGTAAGATTGCAGGTGAAGAGTATCTGGATATCATATCAGACCCTAAGCTTAACTTCTCTCTTTACGGCATAGAAGATAAGTCGCTCTATAAATCCAATGTAAATCAGTTTCTTAAGATAGACCGTTTCACAAAAGAGGCGAATGATTTTATTGAGCATCTCAATAGATCGCTCAACGCGCTTAAGGATAGATATTATTCAGATGACTTAAAAGCGTTTGAGAAGAAGAAGTATGATTATGACAACGAGAGGCTTGATATCGTCTCTTATTGTAAATATCTAAAAGAGACGTTTACAAACAAAGAGAACGACTTGAATGAAATCACATCACTCCTGCAAGTAGACCAATTCGAAAAATCTATCGACTTCGATGCGGTAAACACTGAACGTGACGACTATATTGCAAAGCTATCTAAAGACTTACCAAAGGATAAGCTCGAAACCCTACTTAGGAAGTCCCTTGAATTTAAGACGAATGCAATTACACCTGCTGTGTACTATGCCTACATAAAAGACCTTGCCAAAGAGACGGCAGTTGATATAAGGAAGTATCCTAATTTACATATATATATGTATTATATAGCGCTCTTTGAATCCATTGACTCTGAAAATCTCTTTAAAGAGATCGAAATGCTGGAAGATAAGGTGGAAGCCTTACTCTGTAAAAATGATACAGAGTTGGAACTTGCAAATATTACGACTCGTCTTGCGCTAATAAGAAACTTTGTTAACTTAAGGCTCTCTCCCCAAGATTTTAAGGAGTATAGATCCAACAAAAGAGCATATAATCTAAAGAAATTTTCCAAATTCTTGAATAAACTCTCTAAGAATGAGAAGATTACAAATTCCTTTGTATACTATAGCACTATCGTAGATAAGAATATTAATAGGCTTGAGAAGTTTTACAAGATTGCCGAGAAACGTGACAGGGCATTCTTAAAGAATACCCTAAAAGTTATGGATAAGAAAGACCAAAGAAGAGCCGTCTTAATAGCAGGTGGTTTTCACACCAAGAATCTCATGCCTATGTTTGAAAAAGAGGGCTTCTCGTATATAGTAGTATCCCCGAAGGTAAAAGAGAAGACAGACCTTTCACTCTATAGAAAGCTACTTAAAGATACTTTAAGGATACAGGCCATTGTTCAAAGAAGGCCGATATTTAAATATTTATCAGAAGATATTATCGGTAACCTTGGAGTAGTTAACGCAGCAGATATCTTGGCAAGAATAGAGGATAGAGTTAATGAAATCGAGGAATTACCTGAAATCGAACAAGGAGATATTGTAGTACCCGTTCATCAGGAATGGAATACAATATCGAGCAATCTTGAGGATCTAGTATTTAGACGGGTAAGCATAGTAGAGATTGGAAAGAATATACTATATCAGTACAGATCTGGCAAACTCGCAAGGCTAGACACTACTGACGGCGGCACAACCAAGCCGATGGATAGGAAAATAAGTATCAGGGGACATATTGTACCCAGCGCTACAAGGCGCAATCCTGGTTTTACAGTTACTTTACATCTCCCCGGCAATATAGAGATTAAGGCAACAACTCCAGAGGAACTGGCAGAGAAACTTAATGCACATATAGATATTGAAGGTTTTGAAGCCACAAGCGGTGAAGGGGTTAGAGGTAAAGGGACTGTAGATAGAGATATAGAGTATGATGCAATCTATTTAACACATGATGGGGTTAAGAAAACATTTTTTCTATGTAGATATATAAAATCGGATGGAAGGCAACATACTGCCCCGCAAGAGAATCTGAACGATATGATACGTTTTCTAAAGAAGGCATATGAAAAAGCCGCTGAAAAATATGTTGCGGATGAAGAAGAAACCAACTATCCGGCATGGATGGTAGACGGCGGTACAGCCGAGCCGATGGATGGAAGGACTCCATATCCTTCTGCCACTGAAGAAGATCAAGCGGCTCAAGTGCGTAGATCAATGGAAGAGAGCGAGCAACAACGGGCAGAGCAGAGCTTGGAATTATGGGCAGGGGATATTATTCGAACAAGAGATAGGCTTGCTCGGATTCCAAGGACTGACAAGGCGCAGAGAAAGCAGATTGGCCAGGCAGCATTACGTAGATATAATGCCTTATTAGAGGCTGCATGTAGTATAGCTTTAGAAGAAAGAGATGAAGATGCTGCTACTGAATTACAACTTGAAATACATAGGCTAGCGGCAAGACCTGATAAGGGATATGCTGATACTGTAACAGATATAGCAGGGAGGATTGAAAACGGCCAGTATTTAAAGTCGTCTCAGAGATATATGATCCTGGCTGCAGGAAGGATTGCTGCAGAGCGAGATGTTCAAACAGGTGCAGATCCAGTGGAAGCTGATAGTGTGCAGCTCATACAGCAAGTAGATGTGCTCATTGCTTCGTTCCCAGGAAAGACGAGTAGGCGCGTGGGTGTCAGGGGCAAGGGCAAGGAATTTGCAAATCAACTACGTCGATACATAAGGACAAGAAAGATCGGCAGCCTATTTGATGTATATATAAGCGATGATTCAGACGATGTTATTATAATAGATCAATTTTCAGATACTAGGGGAAGAAAGCATCTTGATAGAGTAAGATTCAGCACAGGTGATAATATAGAAACCCTGCAAAGAGAACTCTTACCAATGCTTTCTAAGATACATGATGCTGCTGCAAGTAGGGGTGCTACTAAGAGGCGATCAACAAGAGTAACACCAAGAGGCCCTAAAACTAAAGTAACCCATGCTGGCCGCACAACACCAGGCCGCACAAAACCAGGCAGGAGCCCTATGGATGCGTTGAAGGTGATAACGTATTCAACTGCTTTGCAAGCTATAATTAATAAAGGACAGCCGTTTACAATGAAGGATTATAGAGCTGCATATAATGATGTAAGAGATCATTACACAGACTTTGATTTTGCTGCGCTTCCGGAACATGCTAGAAATGATACTACAAGCCGTGATGATTTAGATCGGCTGTCATATCATGGATATCTTACAATAAGTAAGGGTAAAAGAGATGGCCATTCAGTAAACCTCTATAAGATGACTCGAGAAGGAATCGATGCTATTAAGGAGGAGACAAAACCATATACAAAGGCGAGAATGAAATACCTGTTAAAAGGCATGTCTGAAAAGGTAAGAGAGAATATTGTGACTATGCTGGATAGTGCAGGAAGTGGCCATCCAGGTGGTTCTCTATCGAGCGCAGAGATATTGACTGCATTATACTTTGGTGGAGTATTAAATTATGATGCAAATGACCCTAATTGGGAAGAGCGTGACAGGGTAGTAGTCTCTGCAGGACATAAAGCGCCTGCATTATACAGCGTGCTCCATGAGGCAGGATTCGATATATCAAAAGAAGACTTAATGGAGTTAAGACAAAAACTGGGCGCAAAGCTTTCAGGCCATGTACATGAAAAGGTGCCCGGAGTAGACGTATCTACAGGCGCACTGGGCCAGGGCTTTTCAGAGGGCGTTGGTATGGCAGCAGCAGCTACGGTGCAGGGTAAGGATATACATGTATTCAATATATTGGGTGATGGCGAAGACCAGGAAGGCCAAATATCAGAGGCTGCACGCCATGCTCGCTATGCTGGTATTACAAACCAGACCGTTATAATAGACAATAATGACTTCCAGATAGAAGGACGACTTGCAGATGTCACAGAGATAAGGAAGGTATGGAAAGGATACGGCTGGAATGTAGTGATGGTAGATGGTAGTGATCCTATGGCATTAGCAGAGGCCATGAAAGAGGCAAAGAAGAGGGGAAAGAACCCCAGAAACAAGAAACCCACCTGTATTATAGCAAAGACCCTAAAAGGTGCGGGCGTAAGAGAGCTTACAAAAAATGATAAGACAATGGAAGGGTCCCACGGTGAAGTAAAGTATGATCTAGATGCTGCGCTTACAGAGATTAAAGGACGTATGAACCATGCTCTTGGCAGTAATTATGATGAGAAATTATTAGAGTTTAGAGTAAGGACAAAGATTACAAAAGAAGAAAAAGCAGAGATTGTAAAGGAACGCAATCAACAAAAGACTATCTTTGAGCCTATAGCAGATGTTATAAGAGAGCTTGAGCCTAAGATACTAAAACCAGGCGATAGACAGGCCACAAGAAACTCTTTTGGTGAGATGTGGGCATATCTTGGAGCTAAAGACGGAAAGATAGTGGCCATGTCACCAGATCTGCAGGGTTCTGTAAAGCTTACCAAGTTTGAGGAGATGTTTGCAAAGAGGTACTTCCGCTTAGGCATAAGAGAGGCACATGGCGCAAGCTTTGCAGGCGGTATGGCGCGCATGGGCATGATACCTGCCATAGCTACATTTGGTAAATTCATACAGAATATGATACCGCAGATAGATATGCAGAAGATGAATGGTATACCTGTGGTATATGTAGGTACACATACAGGTGTGGGCGTGGGAGCAGATGGACCCACTCACCACGATGTTACAAGCGGCGCAATAATGGATGCTATGTCTGGTCCAGTACAGAGGAGTGACCAGATAGACATATATGAATCTGGCGACCCTGAAGAAGCAAGGGCAGTAGTAAATCTAGTATACAAGAAGATAAGGAGTGCTTTAGATAAGAGAGAGAAAGATCCTGATGCAGAGGTAAAGACAAATCCTGTATATCTAAGATTTACTCGTCAGGATTTTGATGTAATAGATAAGAGCCATGTAAAAGACTACGAAAGGAAATTGGATGAAGGCTCATACATCTTAAGAGACCCGGGTAGAGGAAAGAATGACCTTGTCATAGTAGCCACTGGTGCTACAGTACCTGAAGCACTTAAGGCAAGCGAGAGATTAGAAGAAGAGCGCGGTCTTAAGGTAAAGGTAATAAATGTAGTTGCCATAAATAAGATCTCCAATAAGAATAATCCATTCGAGGGGTATCTGGAAGACGGGACCCCTGTAATCACAGTATGTGATGCAGTAGATAAGTATCTATTCAATAATGTAAATGCAGTTGCAAATTTCTCAACCAAGAATTTCAAGATATATGAGAGAGGTATAGATCCTGAAAGACAAGAGTCAGTCTCAAATGACCTCCACTATACAATGAATGGCATTGATGCACAAGGCATTGCATCATACGCAGTAGAGGCTGTATTCAATGATAAATTACGAACAGAGAGTAATCCCCTTGCAAGAAAGCGCGCAGTAAGAGAACTTGGTAACGCGTACCCTGAACTATCCGAAGAGCTGAAGAGTCAGTATGCAGCACTCCCTGTATCAGGCAGTACAATACTCGAGAGGGCAACAAAAAAAGGCAAGCCAGTACTTGCATGTAATATAGATATAGGAGAGCTTACAGCCCTGCAGATACGCGGCATGATGAAGGCTGCATTGGAAAAGGACGCATTTCTAATGCTCGAAGTGGGCGCTGGCGCAGCAGCATCTTATGCTAATGGCAAGCCACATC